>JAJFLT010000239.1 GCA_021772555.1 Opitutales bacterium
GTCAGGTTTCGGGTTTCAGGGGAAGAGGGCGGAACTTCATTATTTCCTGAAACCTGAACACTGACACCTGAACCCCCCCTTCCAATGGGGTTTTGTCTTGCCTCGATCTGACCACCTGCACTGGATGGATTTCTTTTTCCACTACCACGGCGATGGAATTTAATTGGATTGAAGTATGCGGGGTCATTTTTGGAGTGGGGGGCGTGTGGCTGACCATTCGGCAGAATATCTGGTGTTGGCCGGTTGGCTTGGTCAATATCATCTTAAACCTCTACATCTTTTTTCAAGTCCGATTGTATGCGGATATGGGCTTGCAGGCCTTTTATGTGATTCTTTCCTGTTATGGTTGGTACCAATGGCGGCATGGCGGTCCCGACAAGAAGAGTGAATTACCGGTGTCCCGGCTGCATCTGCGGCATGGGCTCGCCCTTGTTTTCACCGGGACGGCAGCCATCCCCATAGTCGGTTGGTTATTGGAGAGTCGAACCGACGCCGATATTCCTTACTGGGACTCCGCCACCACGGTGATCAGTCTGATGGCCCAGTGGTTGATGGCCAGGAAGGTGCTCGAATGTTGGCTCGTATGGATCGCCGTGGATACTCTCTATGTAGCTATTTATATCTACAAGGGTCTTTATCCAACGTCCGGACTCTACGCTTTATTTCTGGTTTTGGCCACGCTCGGTTTTATCGAATGGAAGAAGTCGTTGCAGTAAGGAGGGTGGCCATTGTGGGCGCCGAATGCACGGGCAAAACGACTCTGGTGCGTGCCTTGGCCGGGCATTACCAAACGGTATGGGTGACGGAGTGCGCGCGGGAATTCGCCGTTAAAAAGAAATCCCTGCCGGAAATTGCCGACGTGGTGGAAATCGCCCGCGGCCAAATGGAAATGGAAACGTCCTTCGCAGCGAAGGCCAATCGGGTGCTGTTTTGCGATACCAACCTGATGATGACGGTTCTTTACAGCGAATATTATTTCGGAGAATGCCCAGCGGCGGTTCGCCGGGCAGCGGAGGAGGAAAATTACGACCTGATTCTATTTACCCAGGATGATATTCCCTGGGTTCCGGAACCCATGCAGAGGTCTCGACCGGAGGCCCGGAAAACCGTGCAGGAGCTTATCCGCTTGGAACTCAATCGACGCCACATCGAATGCATCCCCGTCTCGGGATCACTCGAAGAACGCCTCGTTTCCAGCATTCAAGCGGTCGAAAACCTCTTATCTTAACCGAACTTGAGTTTAGTCGCTTTTATAGGTCAGTTGTCTGATCCTGCAGGTCGAAACGAAAGATCGATTTCGGCATATCGGGCGATGGCGGGTGTGGGACCACTTTGCAAAACCGAGGCACTGATTCCTTCCAGTTTTCCAGGATTTGGCTGGCTCTCTGGCTACCGGTCAAATCCCGGTAGAACGCTAAAAGTTTATACAAAGAGTCGACTTCCTCTTCTACTTCAAGGGATTCGGTACCCACCATATCGGGGTTGTAGCGCCATTTGAAGGTTTCATCCGAATCGAAGACAAAGGCCAATCCTCCGCTCATGCCGGCGCCGAAATTACGGCCCGTCGGCCCCAGGATCACGACGGTGCCGCCGGTCATGTATTCGCAGCCGTGGTCGCCGGCTCCTTCGACCACCGCGGTGGCCCCGGAATTACGAACCGCGAATCTTTGGCCGGCCCGGCCGGCGGCAAAAAACAATCCTCCCGTGGCACCGTAGAGGCAGGTATTTCCGACAATAAAATTTTCGTGCCACTCGTATTTGGCTTTTTCGTTGGGGCAGGCAATGATCTCCCCGCCATGCATGCCCTTGCCCACGTAATCGTTGGCTTCCCCGATCAGTTTCAAGCGGATGCCGGGAATCAGAAAAGCCCCAAAACTCTGTCCCGCGCTGCCTTTGAACGTGAGGTCCAGAGTGCCCTGCGCCAACCCTGCGTCGCCTTTTAAATAGGCTACTTCCCCCGACAGGCGGGTGCCGATGTTGCGATGGACGTTCCTCACTTTGTAATTGCCGGAAAACCGTTTTCTTTTGCCCAGCAAAGCCTCCCGCGCATCCTGCAAAATGAGGTGATCGAGCGAACCCGCATGTCCCGGGCTGTCATTGCTGCCGCGGGTGTTGTAGCGGGCATTTTCGCCGCCCGGATCGGGATCGTAGAGCAAGTCCGATAGATCGACGCATTCGCTTTTGGGATTTTCGGGATCGGCAATTTGCTCCAGAAACTCCGTCCGCCCAACAATTTCATCAATGGACCGGTGTCCCAGTTCGGCCATGATCTGTCGCACCTCTTCGGCCACGGCGTTGAAGTAGTTGACCACGTTTTCCGGTTTACCCCGGAACTTGGCCCGCAAATCTTCCCGCTGGGTGGCCACCCCGACGGGGCAACTGTTGAGGTGGCAAACGCGAAACATGGCACAACCGGCCGCCAGCAGAGCCGCCGTGCCAAAATTAAACTCTTCCGCACCCAGCAAGGCCCCGATGATGACGTCGCGCCCGGTTTTGAAACCACCATCGGTGCGCAGGGTGACGCGGTCGCGCAGGCCGCTCATGAGGAGCAACTGATGGACCTCGGCCACGCCGATTTCCCAGGCTGACCCGGCGTTTTTGATTGAGGAAACGGGGCTTGCCCCGGTGCCGCCATCGTGGCCGGATATGAGGATGATGTCGGCATAGGCCTTGGCCACCCCTACCGCCACGGTGCCGATCCCGGAACTGGCCACCAGTTTGACGCAGACTTTCACCCGTGGGTTGACCTCCTTGAGATCGAAAATAAGCTGAGCGAGGTCTTCGATGGAATAAATATCGTGATGGGGCGGCGGTGAGATGAGGGTGACGCCGGGCACGCTGTGGCGCAGCCGGGCAATTAATTTGGAGACCTTATGGCCGGGAAGCTGCCCGCCCTCACCCGGTTTGGCGCCTTGGGCGATTTTAATTTCAATTTCCCTCGCATTGGCCAGGTATTCGGCGGTCACACCAAACCGTCCGCTGGCCACCTGTTTGATCGCGCTGTTGGCGTTTTCCCCATTTTCCAGAGGATGGAACCGGCGCGGGTCCTCCCCGCCTTCGCCCGAATTGGATTTGCCCCCGATGCGGTTCATGGCGATGGCCAGGCATTCGTGTGCCTCCGGAGAGAGCGCTCCCAGAGACATTCCGGCGGTCGTAAACCGGCGCCGTATTTCCTCGATGGGTTCAACCTCATCCAAGGGAACAGGTTTCGCAGCCTGGCACAGCCGCAAGAGGTTTTTCAGGCCGACCGGGGGGTGTTTCTCGGCCGCCTGGTTAAATTTTTCGATTTCACCCGAGCGAATAAAACGATTCATGCCTGAGACCACTTTCGGGTTCCAGCCATGAAATTCTCCACCGCCTCGTTTGTTGACTTTGTAATAGCCGTGGGAACCGATGGTGACCGGTTCGTCGGAGGCAAAGGCGGTACCATGCCGCCGGAGAACTTCTTCTGCCACCTGCCGGTAGGAAATCCCGCCAACGGGGGATGAAGTCCCGGAAAAACATTCTTTGACCATCTTGCGGGAAAGACCGAGTGCCTCGAATACCTGCGCCCCATGGTAGCTGAAAAGTGTGCTAATGCCCATTTTGGACATGATTTTGAGAATCCCGCGATCAATCGCCTGGCGATAATTATTAAGGGCTTTTTCCGTGGTCACAGGAATCGCATCCGATGGCTCGCGGCAGAGAGCGCGCACCAGGTCCAAGGCCAGGTAGGGATGGACCGCATTGGCGCCATAACCTAGCAGGCAGGCAATCTGGTGAACATCCCTGGCCTCTCCGGTTTCCGCCACGATGTCGGCGTTGAGGCGCAGGCCCGCCCTGGAGAGCGATTGATTGACCGCGCCCACGGCCAGCAGCATGGGAATAGGCGCCCAGTCGACGTTTGCCCCTCTATCGGAAAGTATTATGATGCGGGCTTCTTCATCGCGCACCAACCTGCGCGCCTCTTCGCAGAGGGCCCGAACGGCTGCCCTCATGGCGTCCGCTCCTTGGTCGACATCGAACAAGGCTTTTAGCGTGAAGACCTGTTTTTGAAAAAACGATCCATCCTTAATTTTCTCGAATTCGTGATCGAAAAGAAGGGGCGACTCCAGCTCGATAAAATCACGACTGTGGGTGATTCCCTCGAACAGCCCGTACCTGCCACCCAGGTACATGGTCAGCGACATGATAATGGATTCCCGAATGGGATCGATGGCGGGGTTGGTCACCTGGGCAAAAAGCTGCTTGAAATAACTGTAGAGCAGCCGAGGGCGGTGCGAAAGGATGGCCAGGGGCGTATCGTCGCCCATCGAACCGAGGGGTTCATAACCCGTAGTCAACATCGGTTGCAGGACGACTTCGCGCTCTTCCAGGTCGTAGCCAAAGACCGCTTGCAAGGCCGGTAAATCATCGGGTTCAATGGAGGCTTTTTCCCAATCTTTGGCGGACCCGGCAAACTTTTGCAGGTTGTGGATGGATTCCCGGCACCACCAGCCATAGTTGGCCAGGCTGCCCAGGTATTCCTTGCGATCCTCGTCCTCCATTATGCGTCCCGCCCGCAGGTCCACCGCCACCATTCGACCCGGTCCGAGCCGACCACTGGTGACAACCGGGGAGCCCCAATCGGGCACAACACCGGCCTCGGAGGCCATGACCATAGTACCGTCTGCATAAACTTTGTAACGCAAGGGCCGCAGGCCGCTGCGGTCGAGGGCCGCGCCAACATACCGGCCATCGGAAAAAACCATCGCCGCAGGGCCATCCCAGGGTTCCATGATGGCAGAATGGAAACGGTAAAAATCACGAATATTATCCTGCAGCCCGGTATCCTTTTCCCACGAGTGGGGCAGCATCATGGAGGCGCTCTGGATGCAGGAACGCCCTGCCAGGGTGATGAGTTGCAGGACATTGTCGAAACTGGCCGAATCGCTCATTTCCGGCTGCACGATCGGCTTTAAATCCTTGAAACGTTCTCCCCAGATACCTTGAGAGGAGGAGGATTCCCGCGCACGCATGAGGTTGCGGTTGCCGCGTATGGTATTGATTTCACCATTGTGGGCGACCATCCGGTAAGGTTGAGCCTTCCTCCAATCCGCCATCGTGTTGGTGGCGAATCGCTGATGGAAGATGGCAAATGCGCTCGTATAGAGGGGTGAGCGCAAATCGAGAAAGAAACGCCGCAATTGGGCTGCATTAAGGAGGCCCTTATAGGTGAGTGTGCGGCTGGAAAAACTGACAATGTAAAAATCATTTACCTTCTCTCCAGTGGCCCGGGTTTCCGCCGATTTCATGGCCAAATAGCATTTGCGTTCAAATTCCTCACTGGAAATTTCTTCCCTCCGGGCGGCCAGCGCTTGCAGGATAACGGGCCGTGTCTCCTCCGCCCTTCTTCCCAGACAAGAGGGATCGACGGGTACTTCCCTCCAGGCCAAAAATGAAAGTCCCTCCGCTTCAATGGTCTCCTCGACGATGCGCTTTCCCGATTCTCTGGCGTCCTCATTTGCGCGGGCCAGAAACACCATGCAGACAGCCAAATCCGAGTTTTTAAAAAGAGGCTTTCCCAATGATTGCAGGTATTCGCCGAAGAGAGGGAAGGGTATCTGTGTAAGGAGACCGGCCCCGTCTCCGGTCACCGCATCGGCATCGATAGCACCCCGATGGGCCAGGTTTTTCAGGCCGGTAACCGCTCTATCGATGGTGTCATAGGATCGTTTTCCATCGACATTGGCCACGAATCCAACGCCGCAAGCGTCATGATCGTCTTCCGGGCGGTAAAGCGGTGATGGCAAGGGGGTATACATTTAAGTACCAGATTCTTATAGCATTCAAGTAAATGAAGGAGCCGGGCGCCGGAATTTGTCGAAACGTGCATTATGCATCGTTTCATCCCACTCTCTCCACAATTTATTATTACAATTCATATTATTAAAGAAGTACGTTGTTTTCCACACTTCCCCATAAAGGGTTTTACAAAAAGGGTCCTACAGGCAGGCGGATTCGCCAAATGGCTCCGCCCAAACGGGTCTGGCTATCGGGAGGATAGGGGTATTAGAAAAACCGTATGGTATCCGATCTCATCTTTTCATGCTCTTCGTCGGTACAGGGAGCATCGAGCGGCACATCGGTTTTATTTTCGCTCGGGGTTACCAATTGATTACTGAGCAAATAACTTTCCACCTCTTCTCCGCTTACATCGGCCAGCATAATACCGTCGATTTCCACGCAGGGTGAAAGGGTTTGACCGGATTTATTGACCATTTCGGCATAGATTTCCGGATCATTGATGATATCCCGATCCTCATATTCCAGTCCGTATTTGGCCAAGATGGCACGTACGCCGTTGCTCCATCCGCATTGTGGTTTGAGGTAGGCTTGGATTTTCATACTTTAAAGGTTCTATAGGTTAAATTAAATGTCAACTACGAGCCCCAATCTATAAGTGGAGCCGGTCCATTGACAATAACTTTTTTAGTGCGCAAAGGATACGACCCCTTTGAGAAGACCTGCCTCCGGCTGTAGCCAGGCCGGAAATTGTTCCATTAATTCGCTCTCCCGGCAGCGATGGGTGATCCAGGAATTGACCGTCAACTGACCGCTTTCGAGATTATTGATAATAAGGGGAAAGTCGTCCGAGGGTGCGTTACGGGATGCCATGATGGTCAGTTCCTTGCGGTGTAATTCGGGGTCGTCGATGCCTATTGAACCATTCCAGACACCCACGTAAACGAGGCGCCCTCCCGGTTGGACGAAGTGTAGCGATGCCTCCATGGAAGGACCGTAACCGGTGGCATCGAAAACGACAGAGGGCATCGACCCGTCGAGCATTTCCCTCAATTCCCCGACGGGTTCTCCCTTGCCGGCTAAAAACGTTCCCTGGACCTGCATTTCCCGGCGGCAGAACCCCAGCCGCTCGGCATTGAGATCCATTGCATAAACCTGTGCCCCGGCCAGCCGGGCAAAGGCCATTACAGTCAGTCCGATCGGTCCCGCCCCGACAACGAGGATATTTTCGCCCTCGGCTAGTCCGGCCCGCTGCACCGCGTGGCAGCCGATGCCGAGTGTTTCCACCAAAGCCAGATGTTCGTAGGGCAGTACGCTCGAAGGGTGTAGCTTGTGCGCGGGGACGTTTATGAGTTCACGCATTCCTCCATCGGTGTGGATACCGAGGACTTTGAGTTCGATGCACGCATTAGTGCGGCCCGCCCGGCACATAGGACAGTGGCCGCAGTTCAGGTAGGGTTCCACCGAACAGCGGTCGCCCTCCCGCACATTGCTTACGCCGATTCCCGTGGCAACCACTTCGACGCCGAGTTCATGCCCTGGAACAACGGGATAGGTGAAAAAAGGCATGGTTCCTCTATAAGCGTGAATATCGGTGCCACAGATGCCCACGCGGTGTATTTTCACCTGTGCTTCGCCCTCTCCCGGAGCTGGTGGCTCAGGAGTGTCGCTGAGAGAAAATCGACCCGGTTCTTCCAGTGTAATGGTCTTCATTTTTATAAAAATCTTTGGCTTGAACGAGAATCGCCTTTCAACCGGATTTTCCTTTGCGCCGGGCCCAGAAAATCATGGCGATTCCTCCGGCGGCAAGAAAAAGAGAGTAAAAGACTCCGCGGCTGAGACCGAAGATAAGAGAGGCGTCCGGCTCGCGAAAGGCTTCCCCCAGGATGCGAACCAGGGCGTAAGCCAGAAAAAACTCACCGCAAAGCTGCCCTTCGGGACGCTTTTCCGGTTTACCGGTCCAAAAGCGAATCTGAGTGTACAGGCAAAGAAGAAGACCCTCAAGCAGGGCTGCATATAATTGGGAAGGGTGTCTTGGGCTCAAGGGATGCGGACTGGCGGGGAAAAGCACCGCCCAGGGCACATCGGTTACTTTGCCCCAAAGCT
The DNA here is from genome assembly GCA_021772555.1 of Opitutales bacterium. Lineage (GTDB taxonomy): Bacteria > Verrucomicrobiota > Verrucomicrobiia > Opitutales > UBA2987 > JAJFLU01. The sequence continues at coordinate 7,870 of JAJFLT010000239.1, forward strand.
CTCCGTTGATGAAGTTGGCGATACGCCCGAAAAAGATTCCCGGCAGCGGCAAGGTGCAGAAAATATCGGCGGTTTTGAGAAAGGGTGTCTTGCTTTTGCGCGTAAACCAGATCCCGGCCAGGAGACTGCCTACAAATCCCCCGTGACTGGCCATGCCGCCCTCCCACACGCGGATGAGAATGAGGGGATTGCGCACGAAGTTTCCCCAGTCATAGAGGAGCATATAGCCCAGCCTGCCACCCAGCACCACCCCCAGGACAATGGCCCAGAAAGCCGTCGCCTGTTGATCGGCGTTCCAGGGGGAGCGTCCTTTTTTGTAATAAAATGCGAGCAGCCAGTATGCGGCTGAAAACCCAAGCACGTAAGCGAGGCCATACCAGCGCAAACCGAAATTTTCGCTGAACCGGATGATGAACGGGCTCAGGTCATGCAGCCAGTAATCCGGCGATGGGTTGTTGGGCGTCTGGGTAAACATCCCCTTTTACCTACCTAATTGACAGCGGAATTTGCCGGAATTCCCACTCAAGATTTGGCGGGGTTGGAATTGGCCTCGGTGATGTTTTCTTGCGGTGAGGGGCTCTCTTCAGTGGCTAGCTCCTGGGCGCGAGAGCGGGCCAATTCCCGCATATCGACAGCGAGATCGGTGTCTTCATAAATTTCCCGGCCCAGAATATGTTCCATGATGTCCTCCATCGTTACTACACCCGCTGTTGCGCCAAATTCGTCCACCACAATGGCGCATTGTTGGTGGGCCTTGAGGAATTTCTGCAGGGCGTCGGCCGCAGTGGCCGTTTCGGGCACGAAAATGGCATCGCTCATCATTTCCATAACCTTGGTGTCGTCTTCGTCATTGGCCCTCGCCTGGAGAAGGTCCCGCCTGCGCACCAGGCCCACAATATTGTCTATATTATCCTCGAATACCGGCATCCGCCCGAAAAAAAGAATTCTGATTTCCTTGAATACATCGTCCACCGTCAAATGGGATTCGAGGGCCTGGACCACTGTCCGAGGGGTCATGATTTCGTGGATTTGCACATCGTCCAGGCTGAGGGCGTTCAAAATCATGTCTCGCTCGCTCGTCGAGAGGGCTCCTTCTTCGGCATGTTTTTCGGCCAGGAGTTTTATCTCTTCCTCTTCTTCTTTTTCTTCCTCGATGCCATCGCGGTCAACGATTAGCCGAATGGAATGCATGGCCAGATAGGACAAAGGGTACATCGACCAGCGCACTAATTGGAGCGGATAGACGAGGTGGGCAAGGAGAGCCTTGCGATAGATGACGCCAATGTTCTTGGGGAGGATTTCGGAAAGAAAAAGAATTCCCATAACCATGCCGAAGGTGATCAGCCCCACGAGATTTCCGGCTACGCGCGCGGCAATCGCGCCCACCCACATGGCCCCCAGAGTATGGGCGATGGTATTGAGGGTGAGGATGGCCGAGATGGTCAACTCGATGTCGCGCTTGAATTTTTCCAGCAAAAGCCCCCGCCGGGGTTTGTCTTTTTTCAGAGATTCTATTTCCGCCGTGGTGATGGTGAGGATATAGGCTTCCAGCAGGGAGCAAATGCCCGATACCAAAAGCGTGACGCATATGGGAAATACAAGCGCTGTCATGAGGGCGGACGGCCGATGATTTAAGGTGGCAGCCCGAAAGAAGAGTATAGAAAACAGATAAGCATTTTAACTCACGCAATTCAAGGAATTCTTTTCCACAAGAAATTCCGGGAATCAAACGTATCCTATTCTTTCTTGACGTTTTTCCGATTGGTAGTTCGTTAATGGATTGATAATTCCAGAATCGATCAGAGCGAGGGTAATTAAGGAGTTTGTGGAACCTTGGGAAACGCGCTGATATTTTTAAAATTCGATAAACTCCAAAGACAGGTAAAATGAGTACTCCCAAACGCACAGCCCTCTACAGCTTTCATCGAGAACAGGGGGCCCGATTTGTGGAATTCGGCGGCTGGGATATGCCGGTGCAATATGCAGGCATCCTGGAGGAGCATCGAATGGTCCGCAAATTTGGCGGACTCTTCGATGTTAGCCACATGGGCGAGGTAAATGTGACCGGCCCGATGGCGGAAAAGTTTTTAAATTACCTGGTCGCCAACGATGTTGCAAAATTGAAAGACCGCCGGGCGCTCTACACCGTCATGTGCCAGGAATCGGGCGGAGTGGTGGACGACCTCCTCGTTTACCGCTTTAAGAAAAACTCTTATATGCTGTGCATCAATGCCGGCAATACGGAGTCCGATTACAACTGGATACGGGAAAAAGCAGCACCCTTCAATTGCGAGGTCGAGAATGTCTCCGCGGATTTCACCCAGCTGGCCCTGCAGGGTCCTTTGGCGCTCTCCACGATGGCTCCGCTGACCGTGGTCAAGCTGGACGAAATGCCCCGTTTTTCCATCATCGATGCCATTGTTGCCGGTGCCCCCGCCATGATCAGCCGGACCGGTTATACGGGCGAGGAAGGGGTGGAAATTTACTGTCCGTGGGATGTCGGCTCGACCATTGCCCGCAGCATTTTGGACGCCGGGAAATACCTCGGCATCGGCCCCTGCGGATTGGGCGCCCGCGACAGCCTGCGCCTGGAAGCCGGTTTTCCCCTCTATGGGCATGAGATCACTGAGAGTATTTCGCCCCTCGAGGCCGGATTGGGTTGGACGGTTAAACTTAACAAGGAAGGCGACTTTATCGGCAAGGAAGCCTTGGCGGCGGAAAAAGCCCGCGGCTCCTCCCGGCGCATCGTATATTTTCATCTCGACAGCCGCCGCATCGCCCGCCCCGGCACTCCGGTACTTTTTTGTGAAGAGAAAGTGGGCGAAGTAGTATCGGGCAGTTTTTCCCCCATTCTCGATCAACCCATCGGCTCTGCCTTGGTTTCGCTGGAGGGAATTGACATTCAGAGCCTGAAGGTGGACTTGCGCGGACATTTGATTCCTCTCCAGGTCAAAAAACCTCCCCTTCACAAATAGGCATTCGGCTTTCGAAAAATTAACAATCAAGAATTCAAAATGAATAATATTCCCAATGATTTGCTCTACACAAAGGACCACGAATGGGTGCGGTTGACCGATGATGTGGCCACCGTGGGGATCACCGATCACGCACAGCAGAGCCTGGGCGATGTCACCTTTGTGGAGTTGCCCCAGCCCGATGATTCCTTCTCCCAGGGCGACACCTTCGGAGTGGTCGAATCAGTCAAAGCCGCCTCCGATTTGCTCATACCTTTGAGCGGGGAGATCATGGAGATCAACGAGGAACTGGAAGAGGCACCGGAACTGGTCAACGATGACCCCTATGGGCGAGCCTGGATGATCAAAATAAAAGTGGAAGACGCCAGCCAGGCCGAAACCCTCCTGAATTCCGAGGATTACGGGAAAATCCTTTAGGTCATTCCCATATACGGCCGATTTCCTCGGCTAGTATCCAGCCGGATTTATCGCTGAGGTTGTCGATGAAAAGGTAGCTTTGGTGTTGTTTCTCAATGATCACCATTTCCCCTGCCTGGAGGAAACCGTATTCGTTGCTTTGGGGCGAAGGGGCCACCATGAGCGGGGTGTCGCTTTGCAAAATAATACCGTCGCTACTGATTTTATGATAACCCAGCAGAGCGACCCCGGAGGTAACCGTGACAAGAATCGTGGCAAATAATAGCAGTCGGGACAAAGCCCGCGAGCCACCGTAAAGGCGGGGTAAAAGTATCAGCGCCAGAGACGCCCAAAAACCGGTCGCGGCCATCCAGGTCCAGACATTGATGGGCAGTTTTTTACCCCAACGGGTAGCCCAACCGTGGGAGGGGGGCTGCAGTTCGGCCGCCTCTCGGACGAAGTTCAGGTTGGCCGCCGTATCGGGATTGGCGGGCTCGATAGCGAGTGATTTCTCGTAGTGCAGGACGGCCCGGCCGGTGTCGCCCAATTCATGATAGGCGTTGGCCAAATTGTAATGAAGGGCGGCGGATTCGGCCACAGGCAGGCATTGTTTGTAAAGATCGACGGCGCCGGCAAAGTCCTCCCGGCTATAAGCTTCGTTAGCCTGACCGAACAGTTGGTCCACGTTATTCTGGGCGAACATTGTCGGCACATAAAAAACGGCCAGAAAAAAACCGGTAACAATTACCCGGCCTGGCCGGATGCAATGGAGAAAGCGTTTCATTTCAATCCAGTCAATTGGGCGATCAGCCGGGAAAGCGATTTTTCCCTTTCTTTCAAGGATGGCGATTCAGCCGCTGCACCGGCAAATTTCAAGGCATCGGCTGTTTGGAAAAATTGGCCCACCTCATCCATCAACTCGTTTTCGACCTCTTTCGATTCCAGGAATTCCAGAATTTCGGATTGGGTCAAAGTGTCGGGGCTTTGTTGGAAATGGCGGCTGAGGCTCTCTTGAATCGATCGCTGGGCGGCGGCAAAGAAGACCTCTGCATCATTGGCGGAAGCGGCTTTTTTCGCTTGGGCAAGCCATTTGCGCATGGACTTACTGGCCTGGATGTTGCGCGCATAACGAAAATCCTCGCGCAGCCGAAGCTGTCTTTTACGCACGAAGATAATACCCGACAAAAGAATTAATGGCGCTGCCTGCCAGGCTAAAAACCGTGGCGACAGGAATGCGGGGAGCAGGGTGGGGACCCAGGCTCCCGGAAACAGTTCGATGGGCAGCAAGGTTTTTTCCCGAGGCCTTGGATTCGCACCGTTTGCACCGGGAGCAATGGCCGTAAATGTGGCCGTTCCCACCGGTGCCGGGTTAACGGTTACGGTCATCACGGGCAGGGGTATTTCCGCGTAACTGGCAAGAGCGGGATCAAAATAACTGAACTGGATTTCCGGTGTTTGCTCAATGTCTTCATGCTGGGGGATCAAGACGTATTCGAATGTTTTCGCTCCCCGGAAGTTGAGGGTATCGCGGGGGGAGAATTCAGTTTTTGGGGTATAAGTCTTCCAACTCTGTCCCACATCGATTTGAGGGGCCTGGATACGCTCGAAATTACCCTGGCCGGAAATTTCCAGGGTGAGGGTGAGCGGATCACCGGCATTCATCTCCTCCGCAGAAAGGGTCTGGGCGGCGGTGAATTTGCCGATGGCCCCGGAAAAGCTCTCCGGCTGTCCCTCCTCCGGCAGGGGCGCGATATCTAGGGTAATTTCACGCGTGGTCAGCTCCAACTGCTGTCTCTGACTGCGGGAGTTGAAAAAATCGTCGAAAATACTGTTGCGGGAAGAACGGGATTGGCGGTTGGTCCGGGGCACGGTGATTTCGACGACCATTTGATACTCAATGGACTGAGGTCCCGATTTGAGCGGAATGAAGGTCACCGGCCAGGCAATTTTGTTGTAATTGAGATCTTTGATCCTCTCCGTGCTCTGGACCCCTTTTTCATCGAGGCCACCTTTGGCGAAAGCGTCACCCAACTGGGTCGGCTGATTGTAACGGGAATTGGGAAAGGCTGTCAGCACGTATAAATGGAGGGCACAACGTGCCACTTGACCTACGTAGATGGGCGTTTCCGGACAAACCATTTTGAGAAATGCCGCTTCGTCAATTGAAACCTGCGTTTTGCCGTCGGGAGGAAGGACGGTTAGAGTGGCTGGTGGCACTTGAAATTTTTCCCCCGCCAAATCGAGCGAATAGGCTGGCACTTTGTAGGTTCCCGTAGCCTGAGCACTGGCCTGAAAGATAAACGAGGTTTCCACCAGGGTTTCGAATTTCCCGTTGGTGTATGTGCTCTGCATGCTCTGGGAAGGGCCCTGGTAGGTTAATTTCAAACCATCCGGCGCGGGTGGTTGGAACTTACCATTCGATTTCACCTTCACGGTGACCACATACTGGGTGTTTTGCCCCAGGGTGATGCTGGCGGGGTTGAACTGACTGACGGGTCTGGAATTCTGGGCCACCGCGAGCGGACAAAATACCAGAAAACTTGCCATCCAAAAGAAGAGGGAGAAAGGACTTGTTTGGAAAACCTTCATCACCAATCGCGGATAGGGGTATTCCTGCTCTTTTTGTCCGTCTTTTCAAATTGAATGACGGGGAGCTTCTTTTCATCGTTTCTCATCGCTTCGAGCAGTTGTCGCGCTTCTTCGCGGCTCATTCGACCGGGAACGGCCTGGGCCTGTTCCTCTCCGGGCTCTTTTTCTTCCTCCCTTTCCGAGGCTTGTGGCTGCTGTTGCTGGCCTTGCTTTTCTTCTTCGTTTTGCTCGTCTCCCTGCTGTTTTTCCTGTTCCTTCCCATCCTCTGACGGATTTTCCTGCCCTTCCTGTTCCTGGTTTTCCCCGTCCTGCTGCTCGGAGTTTTGTTGATCCTGCTCCTGGTCTTCCCCGTCTTGATTCTGCTGATCTTGGTCCTGATCCTGGTTTTCCTGTTGTTCTTGCTGTTGCTGTTTCAACTCCTCGATCCTTTTCTCGAGCAACTCGTAGTTGAATTGCGCATCCTCGTCCTCAGGATCGATATTGAGGCTGTTTTCATACTCAGTCAGCCCTTCCTCCCATATTTCGATGGTCTGCTCAGGGTCGATGGACTGAGTCGATTCGCCCAGCCGGAAAAGAGTGTTACCGAGGTTGTAATAGGTGTCTTTTTGCAAAACCGGATCGTCCGTTTGCAGGGCCTTGCGCAGGGTGTCCTCGGCATCCTCAAAATTACCCAACCGATATTGGGCGGCGCCAAGGTTGTATTGGATTCGCGGATCGTCGGGAGAGTCCTCGGCGGCTTTGGCATATTCCTCTCCGGCCTTGTCGAAAGCGCCTTCCTGATAAAACTTTTCCCCTTTGCCGGGGGAAGCCCGCAAGTCGGTTTCCAGAATCGTTAACGCGGTTAAGGCCAGCCCTGCCGTCCACCGCAAGGGCAGGGGCGCATAGCCGACTTTTCGCTTTCTTGTGCCCAGAAAAGTTTCCGCCATGAGAAAGAGCACGGCCAGGCCCAACGGCCATTGAAACCGCTCATGAGGAATCTGCTGCAGGCGCGCCTCCCGTTCCTCCTTGGGAATCGATTGCAGGCCCTCAGTATAAACCTGCTCCAGTCCCTGCCCGGTGCTGCCGAGCCGCGTGTAAAATCCATCAGTGGCCTCGGCAATGGACAGCAGAGTGCTTTCGTCGAGGCGCGTTTTAACGATATTGCCTTGTTCATCACGCAAGAAGTCGACGCCGCCGTCCTCCCCGCGAACGGGGATCAATTCTCCTGCCAGGCTGCCCACGCCCACCGTGTAGATTTTGACGCCCTCCTCGGCCGCCCGGCGGGCTTGTTCGATGCCTGCTTCCTGCAAATCTTCTCCATCCGTAATGAGAACCAGAATCTTGAAATTGTCTTTTTCGGCAAAGGAAACTTGGGATTCGGCGATGGCCGCGGCAATGTTGGTTCCTCCGCGTGAGATGATGCCCGCATCCACCGTTTCCAGGGTTTGGCGGAAGGCGTCATAGTCGAGCGTCAGGGGGCATTGCAAAAAGGCGCTGCCGGAAAAAGCGATGAGGCCGAGCCGATCCCCCTCCGCCCGTTCGGCCAGGTCGAGGATGGCAAGTTTGGCCCGCTCCAGGCGGTTGGGCCGGATATCTTCCGCCAGCATGCTTTTGGAGGTGTCCAGGGCGATGAGGATATCGATTCCCTTGCCCTTGGTCTCCTGCCAGACATAGCCCCACTGTGGTCTGGCCAAAGCGATGAGGACGAGAAAAATCCCCGTCACGCTCAAAATGGCCTTGATATTGCGTTTCATCGGACTGAAGGAGGAAGCCAGGTCCAGAAGCAACTTAGCGGCGGCGAAATGGGCCAGTTTCCTCGTTTTATTCTTTTCCGCTTGGTAATAAAGAAAAGCGAGAGCGGGCAGGGCCAGCAAACCGAGGATTATCCATAATTGGGAGGCAAAGGTCATCTTAGGGCAATCTTCGATAGCGGGTTTGGCCCAGCAGCAACTCTACCAGAAGGATGCCGAGTCCAGCCAGTGCAGGCCATTTAAACATATCCGTAAACGAGGACTGGTATTTGATTTTGATCTCCGATTTTTCCAGCCGGTCGATCTCGTCGTAAATATCTTCCAGGGTTTCCAGATCCGTGGCCCGGAAATATCGGGCGCCAGTGGTCGCGGCGATATTCTGCAGCGATTCGGCGTCGATATCGGAAAGGCCGGGCCGCAGAACGATCCTGCCCCGCCGGTCACGAACAGGGTTGCCCTCGCTGTCGAGGTCGATGGGGAAGGGAACCTCGCCTTTTTTGCCAACCCCGATAGTATAGGTTTTGATGCCGTAGGCGGCGGCCGCTTCGGCGGCGGCGGCGGGGCTTATTTTCCCCCGATTGTTGGCCCCGTCTGTCAGCAGAATGAGGATGCGGCTCTTCGCCTTTTGAGCGCGTAAACGATTCACACTGGTGCCGATGGCCGAACCGATAGCGGTCCCGTCCTCGACCAGCCCGATTTTGAGCCGTTCGAGATTTTGCTGGAGCCACTCGTGGTTCAAGGTGAGGGGACTGACCAGATACGGCGCGGCCGCAAAAGCGACAATGCCAATCCGGTCATGGGGTCTTTTGGCGATGAAATCTTCCATCACATTTTTGACCACGGTCAAACGATCGACCGGCTTGCCCTTGATTTTGAAGTCGTGAGCCCACATCGAGGTGGAGAGGTCCACGGCCAGGACAATATCGATGCCGCTTTCCTCGATTTCGCTGGAAGTGCTACCCGCCTGCGGCCGGGCCAGGGCCAGAATCAAAAGGCTGAGAGCGATCAGCCGCATGTTGATTAAAAACTTACCCGGGCGGCTCCGCACGAAGGCGGATATTTGCCGGGCCAGAGCGGTGGCCGGGAAACGTATGGAGGCGGCGCTGCCCCGGCGACCCTTGAGCAAAGCCAGCACCGGAATCAAAAGCAGGAACCAGAGAAATTCGGGCGATTCGAATCGGTAAATCATAACCTATTTTGATTCGGTCAGAACGGCGTCCTTTTCCGCCGCGACGGGTTTTGATTCGACCTGGGGGACGCCTTTTTTCTCGGCTTCAGCCAGGAGCCTGAGGCGCATCTTATGTTTTACATAAGTTTCCTCCACTAGTTTGCGGCCCGTTCCCAAAAGATCCTCCATCCCGCCCAGGCCAAGTGGAAAGCGGGCAAATTTGGCCAGATCGCACATCTGCAAAAACCGGGAAAAATTGTCGGCCAGGGGTCCTTTGATCAAAGGGTGGTCATGGATGTCGTTGAGAAATTCCTCCGTCGTGCATTCTGGCGCGGGCATATCGAATTGGCGTTCCAAAAAATAGCGAACGGCATCGGATACCGCGATGGAAAACGCTTTGTCCTCCCCCGACTTCATCAAGGAGCGAGTGGCGTCGAGCTCATGCAACGCCTGGTCATAAGGATTGACCGGGATCGGCTCCGGTTTCTGACGCAGCTTGCGCACGATCAGGCGAACGAGGAAAGCCAGCAGGGCGAGACCGGCCAGAACCCCAATGGCAATAAGGACAGGCATCCACGGATTGGGGATGGAAATCGGACCGTGAATATCGCGGATGTCCTCGAACTCTTCCCCCTGGTCCGGAGGGGCTGGCGGCGGATTAGTAGAATGGGTTGCATCATCGTCAATCGGAGGCGGCAGCAAATCCAGGGGCAGATTGGTTTGACCGCCCAATCCCGTTGCCGACACCCATAAGAGCAGCAGGAAAGCGGATAAGTTGATTAAATTATTGAAAAGCCGGCCCATCATCGACGTCTCTCCCGCTTGGTGAAAAATTCCCGCAAGGCGGTAATGTAAGGCTCCGAGGTCGAAACGGAGAAATGGTCCACCCCGCTCGAACGCAACCCTTTGCGCAGTGATTCGTGCCGCTTGGCGTTTTGATGGCGGTAGAGATTGCGCAGTTGGCTGTTGGCCGTGTCGATTTCCACCATCTCTCCGGTTTCTGAATCTTCGAGTGTGACGATGCCCACATTGGGAAGCTCGAATTCGCGCGGATCGGAAAGATCGATGCAAATGAGGTCGTGCCGCTTGTTGGTCATCTGGATGGTTTTGTAAAGCTCGTCTTTCCTACCCGTAGTGGGCCGGATCCAGGCCAGCGATTCTTCCGTGATAAAATCGGAGAGCAAGAAGGTGACCGCTCGGCGGCGAAGGATTTTATTAAGGTAGCGCAAGGCCATGGGAATGTCCGTGCCCCGGTTATGCGGCTCGTAGAAAAGAATATCGCGAATGACCCGCAGGACGTGCTGGCGGCCCTTCTTGGGGAAAATCACTTTTTCCACCTGGTCGGTGAACAGCAATAGACCCACCTTGTCGCTGTTCCGGGTGGCCGAAAAAGCGAGAACGCTGGCCAGTTCGGCCGCCAGTTCCCGTTTGCTCTGCTCTACCGAGCCAAAATCCCCGGAGGCGCTCAGATCCACACACAACATGATGGTCAACTCGCGTTCCTCCCGGTATTTTTTAACGAAAGGCCGATCCATCTTGGCGGTGACGTTCCAGTCGATATCGCGCACATCGTCTCCCGGCGCGTATTCGCGCACCTCCTCGAAATCCATACCCTGGCCCTTGAACACGCTGTGGTAAGCGCCCACCATGGAGTCGGTGACGAAACGGCGGCTGCGGATTTCCACCTGACGCACCTTTTTCAGGATTTGTTTGGTGATCTCTGCTGTCTCAGGCATGGAATACAATTACCCTTTAAGCAAAAGGACGAAGCGAAATTTTTTATGGTTTAATAAACCGGAGCCCGGATCAGGGGACCGGAACCGTTTCAAAAATTTTGGTGATGATATTTTCACTGGTCATATCTTCGGCCTCGGCCTCATAGCTGACGATAATGCGATGCCTCAGCACATCCATGCCGATGGTTTTAACGTCCTGCGGGGTGACGTATCCGCGGCCCTGCAAAAAGGCCCATGCCTTGGCTGCCAAGGTCAGGTTGATGGTCGCCCGGGGAGAGGCCCCGTATTGGATGAAATCGCGCAGATCGGTCAAATTATGATCCTCCGGCTGGCGTGTGGCGAAAACGATTTCGACTATGTAATCGCGCACCTTTTCATCGATATAGATATCATTGACGACCTGGCGCGACTCCATGATTTTATCCGTCGTGACGACCGTGTTGACCGATAGGTCAGGCGAAGTGGAGGCCATCGCATCGAGGATTTTACGCTCCTCCTTGCGATTGGGGTAACCAATCTTGAGCTTGAGCATGAAGCGGTCTACCTGCGCTTCGGGCAAAGGGTAGGTGCCTTCCTGGTCGATAGGATTTTCCGTCGCCAGAACGAGGAATGGCTCGGGCAGCGGATAAGTCGTTTCACTGATCGTCACCTGGCGTTCCTGCATGCTTTCGAGCAGGGCGCTCTGCACTTTGGCAGGAGCCCGATTGATCTCATCGGCCAGGATCAAGTTGGCGAAAATGGGCCCCTTCTTGGTCGAAAATTCGCCGTCCCGCGGGTTGTAGATGAGGGTCCCAATGATATCGGCGGGCAGCAGGTCGGGAGTAAATTGGATGCGCTGAAAATGTGCATCCAAAGCCGACGCCAGGGTGCGGATGGACAATGTTTTGGCCAATCCCGGCACCCCCTCGAGGAGCACGTGGCCATTGGCCACCAAGCCGATGATGAGGCGGTCGACCAGATATTTCTGGCCCACGATGACGCGGCTGATTTCCTGCTGCAACAAAGGCACCCACTGCGAGGCTTCCTTGACGCGGTCATTGATTTCAGAGATGTTAGCTTGCATGCGAACGATTTTTTCAGGTTCAAAAAGATTGCACGGTCTTTAAAGGTGACAAATCAAATTTGGCAAGGTTTCATTTCTATTAAAGGCCGGAAGAATAAAGGTAGGGAACATGACGAGCGCAGTTACAAGATCGGGTAATATCGCAATTACCTCCAGTCGGCCCCAAAATAGCCGCTAGCCAATATCATAAAATCGACAAAGACCTCTAATCTCATGAAACATTGTCTTATGAAGGAAAAGTGACACGGAATCCACGCTTACTTCCACAATCGTATGCGACCAAAGAGTATGTTTAAAAAAGTGTTACTATTACTGTGCCTGTTAAGACGGGACAGAAAAGAATTCGTAAACCGTATAGTTCAATATTTTGAGCCAAAAACAGATCATTATCCCGATAGTGCGGCGGAATACAAAATCGTGCACTGGGAGAAAGCCTTGGCTGGCCTTCAAGATTTCGTTCGCCCGGATATTGAAAGAATACTCCAGGAAGATGCCTTGAAAAGTATCGAAAAGGAAATCGAATACCGAAGCACCGATTTGCTTTCGAGGGATCGTCCCTTTGAATTAACCATGAATGCTGATATACTTCTAGCCAAAACATGCTACCTCGCGTGCAGGCTTTTAAAGCCAAGGACTGTGCTGGAAACTGGAGTTGCTTATGGTTGCAATACATCTTTCATCCTTCAAGCCTTAGAAAAAAATGGTATCGGTAAATTAATCAGTATCGATTTGCCGCCGCTTGGAAATCAGGCCGATAAGTTTGTCGGATTTTATGTCCCTGAAACCCTGAAAAGCCGATGGCATTTACATCGAGGCAACAGCAGATCTTTGCTCCCCGAAATTCTCTCACGCTCAGTGAAACCATCTTTGTTTATTCACGATAGCTTGCATACTTATCGAAATATGAAATTTGAATTCGGTACGGTTGTTGGCAAATTAAATCTCCCTGCAATGATAATTTCTGACGATATAGAAAGAAACCCTGCATTTTTTGAGGTGGTGGGAGAAACGAATCCGACGTTTCATGCCTATGTGAAAAGCGAAAAAAAACCCGGTTTATTTGGGGTTTGCTTCTACGCTAAGACAGATTGAGGATTCCTACTATCAGAAATTTTTCGTGGAAAAAAATTTCCTCTTTTCGGATTATGCAAGCTCAAAACTGGAAGAATTTGGTAATATTTTATTAAGAAAGTTTTTAAGTTCATATTTTAACGCTGAAAAATCATCTTCGCTTATTGTTTCAACGTCGTTTAAACAGATGAAACGATGCTTTCCTTTGTATAATTCATTTATTACAGTTAGGATATCAGTTTCTGAGGAAATAGTTTTATAAAATACATCGCGAGGCCTATACGGGTAGAATCGTCCATTAATGAGTCCCCAATATCTAAAAATATATTGATTTAGCGAATTGAGATACCTGAACCTATGCTTCTTTACCTTCTCAATTTCATCCATATATATACGGCATACATCGTTGAAATTCCTCTTTAAATGAGGTTGCGGATGGTGATATTCCATGATTCTAGATATATTCCGGGAAACTATTAAAGAAAGAAATGTTCTCAAATTAGGGACAATACCGTAACGCATGTTAAAGACTTTTGGAATCATTTTCATTGTGAATACATCCTTTGTCAGAAACGAACGACTGATAAGAGACATGGTTTCGTGAATCATATGAGAGAATTGACTGTTATGGTAAAGGATACCCACTTGAAAAAAATCTTTCGGTAAATTTTTATAGAAAAATCTGTCCACAGAAGTGGGTTTGATCATAAACATATCATCATTGAAATAAACGAATTTCTCTGATAGGTCACATATATTTCCCAATCCTAACTCAATAGTGCAACCAGTGAAGATTGGTAGTGCCTTTTCGGGAAGGATGTCTTCATGGCGCACAATATTTATCTTAGGATGACTTAATTTTAGCCAAGAAGGGGTATGGCCATAGGTTACAAAGTGTATTTTCCTTACCCATGGTGTAAACTCATCAAAACTTCTAAACATGTATCGCAGGGTGCCCAAATCTCTATACCTGCAAATATGCGTATTATCGTCTCTGTATTTATTAAAGTCATTTTGCCAACTAGGGTCGCTTGAATCAACCCATGTTATAATAAAATCTATATCAGAGAGATTGGATATTTTTGACATGTTAAGACTTATTCCGAAATAATAAGATATTTTAATTATAAAAAATGTTTCCAAGTATTATATTATTTCATTTAGATCTGGTTGTAATTTTAGTTGCAGTCAATTCGATAGGTATGGAATCTCAACGGGCTTGTCTTTGTGGGAATAATTGATAGAAAGGGATTTCGCTATTCCGAGAAATATCCAGAATACGATCCCTCCCATTGGCCCTTCAAGAATGACACCAAAACAGGCTGTAAAAAAGATAAACCAGCATATGCACCAATAAGGAAAAGCCTGTGTTAAATTTGCTGATTTTCGGACTAGAAATACTTCACGATAGGTGCTTGCAACAATATAATAGATGATTAAGCAGAAAAAGATTAAACCAATAAGTCCCAATCGTCCGAATACGGTTAAAATAATCGAGTGTGGGCTTCGCACTGGAGAACCTTGTTCGAATCGATTATAAAAACTGAGGGTAAATTGTTTTGATAAATCGTGCCCAAATCCCATTCCCGTAATTGGTGCATTTTTTATTGTATCAACAAGAATTACCTTCCACCATTGCAAGCGATATTGATTATTGGCTCCTGTTCCTAGACTCTCATTGTTTCTATAAGTACCTCTGCCTGAAATATCTACAATCGAAAGAATATGTTCATAAATTGCATATGGACGGGTTTGTCGGAAATCTTCAGCAAATATTCCGCAATATATAGTGAGCGTCGGTATGAGGATTAAGAAACCGATAAATGCATGTTTTATCATATTGGTTTTATTAGATAGATAAAAAAGTAGAATGGATGATGCCAGTCCAATCCAAGCGGCCCGTACTGTTGTGTATATAGAGAGAAATAAGAATAAAGATGAATATAAAACTAAAAAGGTTGATAACGTTTTAGTATGCTGATAATAATATATAATAAATCCAACACCGAAATAAAAAGCTACTAGATCACCCTTATAGTAAATTATTGGAGCTCCATCAAATACCAAATAATATAGGAAAAATTCTGGATATGTCTGAAACAACAAAAATCCGGGTATAAGTAATAATACAGCAATTTTTATAAAAGTTAAAAATGTATTCAAAGATCTAGCGTCTTTGGCCATTGGTTGGGCAATGAAATAAAACGCAGAATAATATACCATAGCATAATCCCTCAGTGCTAAAATGCCATAGTTGGGGTAATCGAAAAGTACTCGAATGGATCCAACGATTATCCAGATTATGATTGCTATACCCAGGGCGTCCAGACGGAATGGGAATTCTTTTTTTAGGGCAATGTGGAAGGCCAGGAAGCCTGCACCGACAAGCAATCCAATCTCTCCCATGAAAAGTGGGAGATTTCCAAGAGGAGTTATTTGGGCAAAGCCCCGATTTCCCACTATGTAGCCGAAGACGAGAAAACTGAGAACATAGGTCTCCGGGGTGACTTTCGTTGCTTTAACTAATAGGAAGTAACAACCAATCAACAGAATAGCCAGGGGTAGCTTCCAACTGCCTTCAGCTATCCATGTTCCCATAAAAATGGCGAATAGAGAACAGGAAAGGACAATCAAAATCTGTTGTATGCGTTGGGTATTCAAATCAATTTCTCAAGGTTAGGATCATTTTGGGAAAATAGAAGATTTCTCTCCTCAAGCTGGACCAAATTGTTACTAAAAGGAAAAGTGATACTAAACCGCAAAAAATCCCAACGAATAAGAGTAACGTAGATGGTAAACCACTTGCTGAATATTTTGTTAAAAGAAGGACACCAAAAAAAATAAACCCGACCACCAATGGTCGCATCAGAGCAGCCCAAAAGTCACTTAGACAAATTGGAGTTTGTTTGTAAATTAGAAAAAGACGGCAAACAAAGAGCACGTTCAACCCTATTGAATATGCCATAGCGACGCCCATGCTTCCGTAGGGAGCGCCCAAACACAAAATGAAAATTAAAACAGGAGTGCTGAAGAATCCCCAATTGCGCAACTGCCTGGTTTTTCCTAGTGATTGGTAAACCCAGCTCATGGTCTGATAAAATGGCAAGGGCAACACCCCAAGAAATAGAATTGTTAATAGTCCGCTGCCATCGGTCCACTGGGGTCCAAGGACAATATATATCATTTCTTTTGGAAAAACACCCACCATAGACAAAAAGGGTATCCATAAAAAGCCAATGAAATTAAGTATTCGGCGATAAAATCGTCGAAAATGGTCAGGTTTACTTTGCAATTTGCTCATAATGGAGAGAGATACTTGATTAATGGGTATTTGCATGTGTCGAGCTGGCATAAATAGCAGAGTTACTACCCGATTGTATAAACCTAAAATTGAGGCGCCCCATAGCCAGCCTAATATTAACTGGTCGAACATAAATGCGAAGTTTTGGGTTATGTTAAAGATACTCAGGTTTTTTCCATAGGAGAGGAAGGGTTTCGCTTTTGAAAGGGATCCAGTGCAGCTAGGTTTCCAATGGCTAAATTTCCAAAATAACACCGTTTGCGCTAGCTCGTTACTCAGATGCAGGCCAACCAGTGACCAGTGGCCTGCACCGGTTACCGCGAGGCCAATGGCGACTGAAATGCCTAACAATAAACTCACATTATGAATACGGTTAATGGTTAAAAATTCCATCTTCCTTCGCATTACGGCTTGAAGTTGGACGTTAAATCCACTCAATAAAAAAATCACTGCTAATGTTATGAATATCCCGAATAATTCATTCCGTCCATATAGTTTTGCGAATAAATGAGCACAAAGCATAATCAACAGAGTGAACGCAGCGCCTATAAGTGCGTTTAGCCAAAATAATGCATTTAGTTCCTCTTTGTCGAGATCCGGGCTTTGAATAGTGGCCGATGCCAACCCAAGATCTCTGATATTATAGAAAAACCCGACGATAACCCAAGCCATAGTAAATAGGCCATAATCACCTGGTGTCAGTAGGCGCGCTAATACAACCGTGTACACAACCGTCAGCATAAGCCGTACCGCTTGTCCTCCGAATGCGTGCAAAAACCCTAAAATGGATGAGGTTTTTAAATTTACGGAATTGTTATCTTCAAGAAAGGACATTGGTGGCTTTTATATTATCAACCCATTTAGGGACAGGTCGCCTTTTTTTGATTTTTTCATTCAATGTTGATTGCTCGAAGAATATCCAAGATTCGATTTTTAAATACGGCCTCTGTAAATCGTTGTTCGAATCTTTTGCGAAGTTTTAAGGAATTGGCCTTTATCAACATCAGGTGAAATTTTTCATTGATGGATTCGATATTTTTTTGAATTGTCAAAAAAGGATAATCATTGTCCAACAGTTCGGGAATGCCTCTCCAACGACTTGCAACTACTGGTAAACCATAAGCCAAAGCTTCAATTAAGATCAAGGGGAATCCCTCATTTTCGTAGTATGATGGATATACCATTGCGTCGGCTTTGCGAAAGAGTGTATCCTTTTTTTTGCCGCTTACAAAACCGTGCATTTTAACGGTTATGTATTTTTGTTTTTGAATATTTTGGAGAAATTTCTCTTCAACTTTTGGTTCCGGAAATGATCCTGCGACATCAAATTGGATGTAAATATTCTTCCTGTTGTTGTTAAGAGATTGCGCTATAATTTCCAAGGCGCGCAAAGCATCGAAAAGGCCTTTCGGCTTTGTGCACAGGGAGATGAAGAGAATTCGAAGGGTGATTTTTTCATTTCCGTTTTCGCCGAAATTAGATTCCATATTGGTTTTTATTTTTAACTGTTTCCGCAGTCTTATGGGAAGTAGTGTTTTATCAAAATCCGGGCAGGGATCAGGAATTCCGTTATGGATGACAACCATCTTTTGGGGTCGGAACACCTCGGCATCGGTCCTAGTAGATTCAGAGAGGGCAATGCTCAGGTCTGCATCTCCGTAGCATGCGTTGCAAAGACACTGATCCACACGTTCTCTAGCGCCT
>JAJFLT010000240.1 GCA_021772555.1 Opitutales bacterium
GCCCGGTATTGGGGTCTCTTCAGGAAAATGTTTTCTAATCACATCCCATTGTTCATCATTAAGTTGCATAAGTTAATGCTACCTCTATCACGCCGCTTGACAATCTAATTTTTCACTAAATCGAATTTGAGATAGGTTGTAATCAGGCCGGTATCATTGTATGCACGGCCAAGAGATTTAAGACCGAGCTGGAGCAGGTGGATGAGCTAGGAGCCTACACTGTTCTTGCCAAGCCGGTCATGATGGACGAATTGACCAAGGTCGTTGGGCGCTATTTCACCAATATCTCCAATAAAGCCAAACCGCCCGTGGTTAACCTCGCCGAATCCAGGACCGGGCATCCCTTCGCGTTAGATACACAATTGGAAAAAGTCACCATGAAACTCTGGGGCACACGCGGCTCGACACCGACGCCTGGAGCTCGCTATATGCGGCACGGGGGCCAGACTTCCTGTTTCGAGATACGCACCAATAGCGAGGTTTTAATCTTTGACGCGGGTTCCGGTATTCGCGAGTTGGGCCTTGATCTCCTGGATACAGGTCTAAAGGATATTCACCTTTTCATCACTCACACGCATTGGGATCACATTCAAGGCTTTCCTTTCTTTAAGCCGGCCTACATTCCTGGTTTCAATATTACGATCTACGGTGCTGAAGGGTTTGGGAAAGACCTCGAATCCGTCTTTCGCGGGCAGTTGGATCGCGATTATTTTCCGGTCCAGATGGAGGATATGAGGGCAAGCCGGCAGTTCAAGATACTCGATTCCAAGCCTATCGATATTGGCGGGTTGAAAATCCAGTGGGAGTATTCGCACCATCCCGGCGCCACTGTCGGTTACAAGATCGATACAGGAGAAAAAAAGATCGGCTGGTTTCCCGACAACGAATTCCTTCAAGGCTATGTGGGTTCACCCTTCGAGTTGGATGAGAATTACGACAATCTCGTGCAGATTCATGAGTCGCTTATCAATTTTCTGGGGGATGTCGACATTCTCATACACGAGGCCCAATACCCCGTCGAAGAATATACTTCAAAGATCGGTTGGGGGCATTCATCGGTGTCGAACGCTTGCCTTTTGGTGAAATTGATCAACGTGTCCCGCTGGATCATCACGCACCACGACGATCAATTTCTCGAAAACAAGCTCAATCAGACCCGACTCCTGCTCCGGAAAATGGGGCACAGTGTTGATGTGTCGAATGGATACGACGGAATGACCGAGTTTCTCTAGGCTGTTCGCCAGACTAGAGCGATTATGGGGCCAGAATGTCCAATCCACTCAACCGCGCTGCGTAAACTGTTTGAAAACTTCTCCCTTTTTGGGACTAGGCCGTATCAAGGCAGGTTTTTCTTGATCGAATTGACAATCTTGTTAACAGCATCGATTTCAATCTGCTGTAAGCCGACATCACAATCGTAAATGATGAAGAGCATAGTTCGTTTATTCTTAAGCCACCACTGTTTGTGGAATAATCCATTTTCGATATAACTGTGCTGGTAGCCTGAATATTCTCCGTTTTCCTGCCACGTTAGTTGTGTTGATATTTCTACATTGGTCAGATTTCGGAGAGCGTCCTTGCTCACGTCATCTGGAGCTACATACGATAGAATCCTCAGCTTCCCAACCCCATCTGGGCGGAAAATGCTAATCAGTTCTCCGCGTCCTGTTGATGCGGGCGATTGTCCCTCAATGCTGTGGTTCCAGCCGGTCTCGACGTCGATGCTAAACATCGGAAATGTTAGAGTTTCTGCACTCAAGCTGGGGGCAATTCCGACCAGCAGTAACGTAAGAACGCTTTTGGAAAATGACAATTTCATATGGAGAGGATTGGAAAAAAAGAGTTGATCCCTTTTTTGGGGACGGGGTTGTTTGTTTGAAAATCCTTTGTGGTTTAAAAACACCTAAAAATGACAAGAGTTACCATGACTCATGTCGTCCGCTATTCTATTATTCGAACGATATTGAGTTTATACGATTCCTCATGGGCAATAGCGGTATGTGTGCTGTCAGTTTCGCACGGAGTAAGAGATTTTATGAGCTTCGTAATTTCTACTCCCATATTTTGATAAATCCGAGATTTCCCATACGTATTTTATTCCCGTATTTTGATAAAATGAGGTATCCCGTATGAGTTTTCATAATCGTTGAATATTGCCATTGCCTGGCCGGAAATGCTCATGGCCAATTCTTAAGCCCAGGTGGGATGCGCCTGGACAGCTTGCCCTTAGTCCCAATACCCCGATGGAAGTAAGCCTGTCGGTGAATGCCGGGGCTTCTGCCGCATCCATCACCACATGATGCCTCCGCCGTCGCTGTGACAGCTCTGGCCGTTGATAAATTTCGCCTCTGGGGTCGCGAGGAAAACGACGAAAGGAGTCATCTCGGCGGGCTTGAAGCGGCGGCCGAACGGTGTCGAAGCGGCCATAATCTCTTCGCGCGTTTTACCGAGGCGTTTGGCATCGTAATCGATGCGGCCCTCGTTTGTGCCGGTCGCGACGACACCGGGCGTGTAAGCGTTAATCGTCACATTGGTGCCCAGGTGCTCGAGGGCGAGAGTGCGTGTGAGGCCGAGGAGGCCGTGCTTGCTCGCCGCGTAGGCCGAACCGTGCAAAAGGCCCACCTTCGACGCGCCCGAGGTTACATTAATGACCCGGCCCCAGTTACGGCGCACCATCGGCGGGATGAAGCGTTTACAGATCAGGTAGGGCGCGGTCAGGTTGACAAAGAGCGATAGATCCCAGATGGCGTCGTCGAATTCAACCGTTGGCCTCGGATCGATACTGCTGCCCACCCCCGCGTTGTTGACGAGAATGTCGACGCGACGCCTTTCGGGGTTGACCTCGTCGCAGAGTTTCCTGACGCCTTCGCGATCCGATAGATCGGCAACCACCACATCGCACCGCCGACCCTGTTTCCTGATGCGCGTCGCGAGCGCCTTCAATTCGCGAGTGGTGCGGCCCGTGATTATGACATCGGCCCCTTCAGCTGCCATTGCCAGAGCTATCGCCCGGCCGAGCCCCTTGCTCGATCCGGTGATCAGGGCCGTCTTCTTTTTCAGTCGCATTTCCGTTTTGATCATCAAATAACCAAGGAATGGATTACCATTTCACAATGAAAGTATCCGTTAATCTCATTTTCAGCGGTAAATTTTATTGAACCTACTCTCCAGTGTTTCTTCAAGCGGCTTTCTAAAAATCGGAAATCCAGAGATCGAATCCCCTGCGGGTTTTGCCCTGACACTTGTAACCTATTCTCTCGAACTCACGGCGCATCCCTGAGCGCATGAGCTTGATATTCTCGGTTACGAAGGCCATGCCTTTCGGCTTGTCTATGGTCTGCAGACTGCTGAGATGATCGCGGGTTCTCTTGCCCATAAGTAGTCCCAAGCCGAACAACCGATCGGCCGGTCGGATAAACATTCTGAGGAAATAGTATTGTTGTTTGCGATATAGCTTTGAGGAGTAAACAGTTGAGACACCGGCAATCTGCCCAGCCGTGTTTCTGGCAATCAAGACAACCTGTGGAACGCGCTGTCTGGCCCTTTGAAGATTCGGGATGGCTTTATTGTCTATCCAAAAATCAACCAATTCCTGAGCGAGTTCAGAATCGACCTGTTGGTAAACGCACAGGATTCTATAACCTTTAAAGGTATATTCCACGCCGGATAATCCTTCGTTATCCGAAGGTGATTTTCAATATCAATTACGAGAATTACGGATAAGACGGCGGCAATTTCCATCGCACAGCAAGCTAGAGTTTCGGCCATCTCCCGAAACCTGACACCTACATCTAAATCATGCTTGGAGAGGCTCGGGGCGATTCATTTTCCAGGCGGCGGCACCAGCCAGGAGAGTCATCAAGACGATGAGGCCCCACTCGTTCAATGTTGGGATGACGGCCGGGGCAGCGCCCGCTCCGGCCAGGATGGGGGTGTTGGGCGTGTCTTCATAGGCCCAATCGACGATGGTAATCGAACTGCTGTCTGCCGCAACATTGACCTGGATCCAGCCATAATGCAAAGGGCCTGGCCCTCCTCCAGGATTATTTATAAACCTGACGCCGATAAATTTGTCTTCGACACCGGGGAAATTGCCATAAATAGAGCCAGCACCAAGTAAAGCTGGATAGGGTGAACCGCCGTTAAACCAGAAAGTCGGGCCAGGTGCGGTGATGTTGGCGATATTGTAGGTTGAGTCCAAGGCCTTGGGTTCGGGAAAAGGAGGACCGGTAAATGGATACTTGGCAAGGACGCTCGCACTATTTAAATAGGATGGATGGAGGTAGGCGAGGGGAAAGGGGGCACTTCCGTTGACTTGTCTTATAACAAAGTCATTATCCCCATCGCCATCCACATCGATGGAGGTATACGTAGACGCCGACGGCCCTGCCTGCACGATAATATCCGGCGGGTTTATGTGTTGTATGGCAGCTTCAGCCGCAGGGGCGACAGCCAAGGCAGCCCCACCAGCAGCGGCACTAGCCAAGGCAAGATTTCCGGGTCCGGCCCTTGCCGGGCTTTTGTCTCTCTCGCTCCCCGCGGCAAAGGCCGATGCCCGGTAGGCCTCAATTTTGTCCGTTAAATCAGTGATTTTCTTTTTGGCGGGATTCTTCGACCTTTTCATGGACTTTCCAAGGGGTATGGGGTTAAAAAGACGCCGGTCTTCAGATATCAATTCTCAATATAGTTCCGCGCCTGCAAGTGTCAAACCACTTCTTTCGGCTCGGAAGTTGCAGAAAACCCCACTCCTGACTACCGATCCAGGCTGCCACCTCCCTTCACCCGGTGCAGGGAGGAGTCCACAGTGGTGGCCTGTGTTTTTACCCACGTTGTGCCACGACCTGACAGCTACATCTAAATCAGGTTTGCAGGGGCTCGGGGCGATTCATTTTCCATGCGGCGGCACCAGCCAGGAGAGTCATCAAGACGATCAGGCCCCACTCGTTCAGCGTCGGGATGACCGCTGGGGGTGCGCCGCCGGTCCTTGCTTCGGCCAGGATGGGGGCGTTGGGGGTGTCTTCCCAGGCCCAGTCAACGATGGTGAGTGAGGTGACGCCTGTTGGAACATTGACCTGGATCCAACCGTAGTGCAACTGCCCATCGCCGCCACCGGAGACACTATTGATAAACCGGACGCCGATGTACTCATCTCCCGGGCCCTGGAAATATCCAAAGTCGGAGCCATACTTGTTGGCGCTCAACAAGTTTTGGCCTTTTGAGTTAGTGTTCCAGATTCTGCGCCCGGCAGGGGCCGAGGAAATTGTATAGTTGCCGCTTAAGGCGGAGGCAACTGGTATAGCTAAAGGAGTGCCTGTTATCAAAACTTGCGCATCGCTTTTATTATTATAGGGACTGACAAAAGCCAAATAAATGACCTGACCCGTCGTAGCGATCCCGTGAGAAAAATCGAAGTCCTTGTCGCCATCGCCATCTACATCTATGAAGGCATTCTCGGGCGCCCCCCCTAGTAATCCTTGCAAGTTAATATTCTGCGGACCGCTGTATTGTATTGCCGCTTCAGCCGCGGGAGCGACGCCACCGGCGGCGGCGCTGGCCAGAGTTAGATTTCCTGCCCGTGCCGGGCCTTTGCCCTTACCAGCCGTAAGGGCCGATGCCCTGTAGATTTCGAGTTTGTCTTTAAGATCAGTGATTTTCCTACAACCTATCTCAAATTCGATTTAGTGAAAAATTAGATTGTCAAGCGGCGTGATAGAGGTAGCATTAACTTATGCAACTTAATGATGAACAATGGGATGTGATTAGAAAACATTTTCCT
>JAJFLT010000025.1 GCA_021772555.1 Opitutales bacterium
GCTCAATGACCACGTATTTATTAAGCAGTTCTTCCAGCTTTATGGGATGCCTTGAATTGAAACCTTTCGCTCCTGGCCCATAAACAAATGTCCTTAATATTCTCCTGCAAGAATCCTGCCAGAGTCCACGTCTCCCTGAAAATTTTGATCTCCCCAACTCCTGGCGGTGGTCTCAAAGGATTGAATGGGAATGGAGAAGCTGTTTTACGTCCGATGGTGTAAACTTCAATTTTCTTAACCCTTTTATTCTTTAGTAACCGTAGATTACGAAAAGCTCTTTTAAAATCCACAACAAGAAACGGCACTGACTTCTTAAGTAGCTCAAGAATCAGGTTGTAAACCACTGTAGTCTTTCCGAACCCGGAAGCACCAACGATGAGAACATGCTTCATCAAGTCCTCACGCCTCAAATAGAGCGGTAATAGCTTTTTACCGTCATAAATAACATCTCCGATATAGAATTCTCTCTCTGCGTCCTCTCTCGATGGTGGCGGAAGTAAAATCTTCTCGTCATCAACGCTTGTAGAAATATACTTGGTAGCAAATGACTTAATAAGTGATTCAGCCTTCAACCTGCTTTTCACTATGTCAGCTACCATCCAGTATTTGAACAGTGCATCGGCTCGTTTTCCGATAAATGGTTTCAACTGCTTGCATTTCTTCTGAAGGTCTTGCTCTGTCATTCTCGAAGAAATATCGACGTTGCTTTAGATTCTTGATAGATTCCCCAAGTGTATAGGAAATCACGCATTACATTTACAACGTCCCTCCATGCCTCTGATTTTTCTTTGCGTATCTCTTTTTGAACGCCAAATAGCTGGTCACGGTATTCTCTGAAAGTTTCCGACGGAAGCCATTTTCCAAATCTATCAATGAAACTACTTAGCGTAATTCTCTCCTTGTCCAAGGGTTTGAGATTTTCGCTCTTGATATTAAAACGCTCGAACATCTCAATAACCAATACTTCAAGTTTTGTGCGAAGGATTTTTGTTGGTTGGTGTAAGAAATCATCTAACGAATCATTTGGAGTATAGTTTCTGTTACTTTCCTTGATAGATTGATACGATTTAGAAACGAGTCCCTTATCAGTATATTCCCTTTCCATGTTATTATGTAGTTGGTGAATGTTTCACAGAGAGTTTTAAAAACACTTTCCAACATTTACTCCGATTCTAGGTGTGTTGGTTGAGGAAGTTCCCTTTCATTAGGACTAAATATGCGTTAATGCTATTTATTATAATTTTATTACCGTTGATGTGACCGCCAAAAAGACGACCATTGCCAGTGAGAGTTTTTCCGGAGAAATTACTGGAAAAACACATGAAGCAAAAAAGATACACTCCTGAACAAATCATAACGATATTGCGCGAAGTAGACGCAGGCAAAGGCATCCAGGAAGTCTGCCGATCTCACAATATCAGCCCTCAAAGCTACCATCGGTGGCGTAAAAAGTATGGCCGCATGGAGTTACGTGACGCCAAGCGGTTGAAAGAGCTGGAGCGCGAAAACACGCAGTTAAAGAAGATAGTCGCCGAGCAGATGTTGGAGAACCGGGTGCTCAAGGAGGTGAACGCAAAAAAATGGTAGGTCCGAGGCAGAAGAAGGAAGCGGTGAAGCATGTATTGGCCCGAGGGCTGTGCTCGCTGCGTCGGGCCTGTCAGTATTTTGAGATGCACCGCTCGACCTACCAGTACGAACCCAAGAAAGCTACTGAGTATAGGCATAAACTGGTGGCACGCATCATTGCCTTTTCGAAGAAGCATCCTCGCTATGGCTATCGTCGAATCCGCGCTTTGTTGGCCCACGAAGGCTGGCCCATGAGTCGCAAATTCATCCAGAAAGTGCGGCGTGTTGAAGGACTGGGTGTGCGCCCGCCTCGCAAACGACGCCGCAGGCAAGGCCAGTCCACCGCTTCCCCGACGCGGGCGGTGCAGCCCAACCATGTTTGGAGTTGGGACTTCGTGGCGGATCGCACCGACCGGGGCGGTCCACTCAGACTCATGACATTGATTGATGAGCATACCCGTCAATGCCTGGCCATCAAGGCAGCTCGGTCACTGAAAAGTACCGACGTGGTGGAGGTGTTGAACAAAGCCATAAAAAAGAACGGCAAACCCCAGTGCATTCGCTCGGATAATGGATCGGAGTTTATAGCCCATAAAGTCAAAGAAGAACTGCGGCAAAAGCAAATCGCCATCGTCTACATTGATCCCGGAAGCCCTTGGCAGAATGGCCATATCGAATCCTTTCATAACCGCCTGCGCGATGAGTGTCTGAATCAGGAACTGTTCCTGAGCGTGACCGAAGCGCGTGTTGTAGTCGAACAATGGCGACACAAATACAACGCCGAACATCCCCACAGCCGATTAGGCTTTCACTCACCCAACACATATGCCAGACTCTGGCCAACCATCAACAAAGCAGCGGCTGGCTCCATTCGGCCTACGGCCTCATTGCGCCACCCCCTGCAAAACCTTCAATACCTAACCTCCGGAAATACTCTCACTTAAAGTGGTAGCAAAGATGGGGTCCGATCAAATCAGATACCCCAAAAAATGCTAAACCCGAGATTCTTTTGTGGCTGAAAATATGAAAAATATGCCTTAACACTGCATAAAAGTGGCACAAAAATGGCACATTCACAAAAATATTGAAGTTTTTAAAATATTGCAATTAATCCTAATTACTTGATTAACAACAACATAAAAATGGTGGCGAGACCCAGAATCGAACTGGGGACACAAGGATTTTCAGTCCTCTGCTCTACCGACTGAGCTATCTCGCCCCGAATCAAATTTTTGTCATCGACTTACAGATTTTACTCTGAATTGGTGCCGATTTGCTGAATTTGAATTCGGGCATATTGGTTGTTAATATGTCCAAGTCAATTGTATAGTTTTGGCCTTTTGGGGATCGTGCAAAGATGTCTTGATGGGTGGCTTTTGCAGGTTTCGAGCTGATCCAACATTGTGATAACTGGCTGTTGCTACTTGTATTGCAGCCGATTTATTTTGCCCATGCGGGAAAGGTTCCCGCTTCGGAGCCAAAAACGATGGGGAAAAGCAATTGAACCATTACGATGGTCAGAAAGACGGCTATGAGGTTGAGAAAAATGCCCACTCTGGCCATTTCTACAATGCGGATGCGTTCGCTGCCGAAGACCACCGCATTGGGCGGAGTCGCCACCGGCATCATGAAGGCCATGGAGGCGGAAATGGTGGCCGGAACCATGAACAACAGGGGATGCGTTTCGCGGCTTACAGCCCATGCGGCCAATATGGGCAGTAGCATCGAAGCGGTGGCTACATTTGAGGTCAATTCGGTCATAAAAGTTACGCATAGGCATATCAGGGCAATGATAGCCAGTATCGGAATACCTTCCAGTGCCGTGAAGTATTCCCCAACGTAGCGGGAGAGACCGCTGGATCCGAAGCCGGTCGCCAGGGCGAAGCCTCCACCGAATAGCAGGATGATCGACCAGGGCAGCTTGCTGAATACATCGCCTTCGAGGATTCTTTTCGATACCGTTTGGTTTTTCGTGGGTATGAAAAAAAGGATCAGCGCCATGGCCACGGCTATGGTGCCGTCATCGAGGTTTTCTAATGGAGTCCAAAGGTTCGACCAACCCGGTAAGGTGAAATTACCGAAATGTAGGTCGCGCCGGAAGGTCCACAATATTGCCGTGGCGGTAAAAATCGTCATCACTGCTTTTTCCTCGAACCTCATGCTGCCCAGCGAGTGCAGTTCCTTTTCAATGATGGAGCGGTCGAGGGTAAGGCCTTTGTCGAATCGGCAAAAAACATGGGTTAAGAAATACCACGTGAGGGCCAGCAGCAACAGCGCGTAGGGCAGGCCGAAAATCAGCCATTGGCCGAAACTGATTTGTGGTGCTTGCGGAAATATTTCTTTTAAAATGCGTACGAAAGCCAGGTTTGTCGGTGTGCCCACAAGGGTGGCGACC
>JAJFLT010000241.1 GCA_021772555.1 Opitutales bacterium
TGGCGGCTTCCTGCTCGGAGTTAAGTTTAAAGTCCTGCCCCGGCACGATTTCCGCATGTCCCAGAGGGTCGTCATAGGCCAATCGATCAAGGCGCTCCTGAAACTCTTCCACCAGGCCTTTTTTGACCAATGCTTTCAGGCTGGTCACAGACAGATTTAAGCGCTTGAGCACCATTTGCCTGGGCAGGGGCTTGAACTGACCGCGCAAGAATTCGTAAAGTTCGGCTTGCCGGGGCGCTTTTTTACGGATTTCAGCGATCTCTGCGGGTGTGATTTTTTTGCTCACCCGGACGAGGGTTCGATGTTTACCCCCCATGCCCCTGCGCACCGCCACCGGCACCATGGTCTCGACGATGCTCTCCGCCGTCGCGAGGTAATATCCCTGCATCCATTCCGCCAGCCGTAAAAGGTCCGGCGTCATGACCGGATGAGGCTGCACAATTTCATAAATATATTTCAACTTCGCGATTGGGAACTCTTCACGCAGCCCGAATTGCCGAACCACAGCCAATTCGTTGCGCCGCAACAATGGCACGCGGACGAGACTGCCCACCTTGATCGTGTCCTGCAATTTTACCGGAACCCTGTAACCGAGGAGCTTGTCCAGGCCCGTCAATGGAACCACTGTAACGATTTCCAACTCAGTGGATTGAAGATCGTCCCGATCCGAATTATGAGTGCTGTGGGTCTTCTTGGTCATAGCCCGAATAGAAGTATAAAATAAAAGTCCAATATTACTTGCTTTGGATAAAAAGTTGGGCTATTCTCAAATTAGTCTCATTAAAAATAAGAAAAGGGAGAACCTTGAACACCATCAAAGCCGAAGACAGTAGAAAGTCCAGAGAGACCTTTAAAGAATTCCTCACTCAAAAGGGTTTGCGGATGACCAACCAGCGAACGGCCATTTTTGACGCCGTGTTCAATCAAAAGGAACATTTTACGGCTGAGGACCTGCTCGATTTTTCACGAGAGATCGACCGTTCTGTCTCGCGCGCCACGGTTTATCGAACGCTCCCCATTTTGACCGAAGGCGGCCTGCTCAAGGAAATCGATGTCGGGCGGGACTACAAGTTCTACCTGGCCAACCGGGGTCAAAAAACCGAACAGGCTCAGGTCATCTGTTTGGATTGCGAAAAAATCTTTGAAATCGAAGCGCCATTCATGGAGTGGTACGCACGCTCGGTGGCCCAAAAAGTCGGTCTGGAACCGGTCAGCCAACGATTGCAGGTTCATGCCAGGTGCACCCGCTTGAAAAAGAACGAAACCTGTCCAAACAAAGAATCGAGCGTTTAAAAATAAAGGAGACAGGTTTCGGGTCTCAGGTGTCAGTAAGTGAAAATCTATCTCGCACCCGAGCATCCTGAAACCGGACACCTGAAACCTTTTTCCCGTATCCACTATCCAGCAACTATCTAAAAAAATTGGAAAATTAGGTCCACTTGTATTATAAATACTTTACATCGTGGACTGCTGATTTTACGGAGTTAAACCATGCCAGTAGAATTATTCGATTATAAGCCTCTCGTTTTCGGAGCCGGGAAAACGGCGCCTTTTTCCGCCGCGGAAGAAGAGATTCTCGCTTTGAAAAAGGAGAAAAATGCAATCCTACTCGCCCACAATTATCAGATAGAGCCCATCCAGAGAGTGGCTGACTTTGTGGGCGATTCCTTGGGGCTGGCCTACAAGGCGGCGGAAACCGAGGCCGATGTGATTCTTTTTTGCGGGGTCCATTTCATGGCTGAGACGGCCAAAATCGTGAACCCGGAAAAAATCGTCATCCTGCCCGATCTGGAGGCCGGTTGCTCTTTGTCCGATTCTTGTCCGGCCGATAAGCTGGCCGCCTATAAAGAAGCCAACCCCGACCTTTATGTGGTGGCCTATATTAATTGCTCGGCGGCTGTCAAAGCCCTCAGCGATGTCATTTGCACCAGCGGGAATGCCATGCAAATCGTGCAAAATATACCAGAGGATAGGGAAATTCTATTCGTGCCCGATCAAAACCTGGGCCAATGGGTTGCTAAAAAAACAGGCCGCAAGATGCGTCTGTGGCCCGGTAGTTGTTACGTCCATGTTTTGTTCACGGTGCGCTCTCTAGAGAAAATTCGCACACAATTCCCGGAGGCTCCCATTGTTGCGCACCCCGAATGTATCGAAATGGTCCGGGATATGGCCGATGAAGTTTGCAGCACCGAAAAAATGATCGGTTTCGCCAAAGGGCATCCCGCCGACACCATCATCGTGGTGACGGAGACCGGCATGCTCCATCGACTACAGCGGGAAGTCCCCGAAAAAACTTTCATCGCCGGTCCCACGGACACCTGTGCCTGCAACGAATGCCGGTTTATGAAATTGAATACTATTGAAAAAACGCGGGATGCCTTAATCCACTTGCAACCCCGTATCGAACTGCCGGAAGATTTGCGGATTGCGGCAGGCAAGCCAATCAAGCGAATGCTTGATTGGAGCCGCAAGTGACGCCACAACAGATAGATGAGCGGACCCGAATAACCTATTTTTGGGATCGTGTTCGCGGATCCGCGGGGGGCTTTCTGGAGGCCACCTTCCAAACATTCGCACTCTTGGTAGCCATTAGGGTTTTCGAGGCCCCGGCCTTCGTCAAAGCCACCCTGCCAGCCGCATTTCCGATGGGTTTTCTATTGGCCCCTATGACGGTTTACCTGGCCGCTAGAATGCAACGCCGGGCGGGGGTCATTTGCGCTGGCTATGCGATATTTTGCGGTATCGGCCTAGCCCTGGCGGCGGCATCCGGTGGACTTTGGTTATTTGTAGTCTCTATCCTGGTATCGCAAATCATTTTGTCGCAGGTGGCTCCTTTGGTAACGCAGATTTATGCCAACAACTATTCATCCAAAGAGTTGGGTGGCCGATTTTCGACAACCTTTTTGATATCCGCATCGATGGCGGCATTCGTCTCCTACACCGGCGGGAGACTCCTCGATTATGACCTCTCATACTATACTGGAATTTTTGTGTGCGGTGCGCTGGCTTCGCTGGTGGTGGCGCTAGCTTTTTTAAAAATTCCTACCGTTCCGCTCAAAAGAGTCTCAAAAGGTAACCCCTGGCAAAGCATCGGCTTACTGAAAACGGATAAATTATTCGCCTTGATGCTCGGGGCCTGGATGATAATGGGCCTGGGCTCCTTCATGACCTTTCCCATTCGCATAGAGTACATGGCCAATCCTGTTTATGGAATTAATGCCACAAACGAACAAATTGGTTTGATTTTCGGAGCCGTGCCCATGATCACCAGGCTTCTTTCAACCAAATTTTGGGGATATTTTTTTGATCGTTTGAACTTGGTTACCTTGCGAATCGTACTGAACTTTTTGCTCATAGCTTCCCATCTCTTGTTCTTCAACACCACCAGCCTATGGATGATGGGAGTAGCAGGTGGAATACTTGGTCTCTCTTTTGGCGGCGGGAGTATCATGTGGCAGCTCTGGGTAACCAAAATTTCTCCTCCCGACAAAATTGCAGACTATATGAGTGTGCACAGCGCATTGACGGGAGTTCGCGGTCTGATGGCCCCTTTTCTCGGTTATACTTTGCTACAGTGGGCGGGACCGGTAATTATCGGTTGGGTGGCTGCCGCTCTGATTGGAATCGCCACCATATTGTTTCTCCCCACCCGTGTGTTACTGGATGTCCGGCGCGAAACCTTGCCAACTTGAAAGTCTCAAGGCGTTCGGATCGAATTTCCTTATCGTGGGCGAAACTCGAACAGTAATTCCAGATTTTGCCGTAGATGGGCTCCCATTGATTCTTCGGAGGAAATTGTATTGCGGCAAGGAAACCGTTTTTTGTTTCCGGGTCTCGAATCCAGCAAAATGACCCGGTTTTCCTTCCACGGTTCCAGAAGATCTTTTGCCGAAAGAGGTTTCCAACTAACGGGAAGTCCGAACCCGGTAAATTTGATATCCCAACCGACAAGCTGTTGCGCAGGAATATCGCCTTCCCGCAAGCTTGAATAGCGGCGAATAAAATCCGGTGTCTTACGGGTATTAACCCGCAAGGTAAAGGCGACCGGCTGGTTTTGTATGTAAGCGCTGAAATCGTCGTCGGCACCCTCCCGATGAAAGGTAAAAAAAGCCATCGGATCGAAGCCAACCAGATTCATGCCGTTCCAGTTTCCATGTTCGTTGGGGTTTTCAAATTTTTTGCCATCATACCACCGCTGAAAAGAATCCGTCAGCCGTAGACCTATTTCGAAATGGAGGTGGGCGCGCGCTTTCGGTATGGCATAAATGGCGCTCCGGCCCATAACGCCTAAAGTTTCTCCAGCCGCTACCACAACGCCTGCTTTCAAATGAAGCTTAATGGTCCTCAAGTGGGCATAGAGCGAATACATAGCGGGTGTTAACCCAGAATGCACAAGGACGATATATCGCCCATAGCTGCTTTTCCCGGAAATCCGGTTCACATAAGCTACTTCCCCGTCCATGGCGGCAAAAACCGGATCGACAGCCTCTCCCTTCGCATCGCGGCGCAGAGCCTTTAAATCCACTCCTTCGTGAAAACGGAATCCTTTGTTGCGGACGCAGCCGAACCCCCCGGATTGCGGATCGCCTGACTGAGTGGATTGAAGGTAGCTCTCGATGCCACGGCCATCCTGAAAAGAGGTATTGGGAGTCGGCCAAACCAGCTTCGTTGATGTTCCCTGGACGGTATTTATAAAAAACACCGCCATTGGAAAAAATGAATTGAGGAAGATTTTAAGAAAAAAATTCGTCACGAATTCTCCCAATCAAAAGGACAAAAGGATCGCGATATCGGCAAAATATCGATCGACCTGTCGGTGCAAAAAGAAAAAATAAAGCAGACCCGCCGCAGCCAGCATGGGTCCAAAGGGCACCTGTTTTCCAATCAGAGCGTCGGACTGCTCCTCATCGACCTCCGCATCGGTTTTGACGGAAGTTTCAACCGATGGATTCGCCTCTTTGTCGTTGTCCTTCGCAAACAATCGGAAAACAAGATAAACACCCACCCCGATTGTCCCCAGGATGGCGCCTCCGAAGATAGAAAACACTGCCCCCTTCCAGCCGCAAAAAGCTCCGATCGCGCCCAGCAGTTTGACATCGCCGAACCCCATCGCTTCTTTGCGCAAAACCACCTCGGCCAGCAAACCGATCCAAAGCACCAGAGCCGATCCAACTAAAGCTCCCTGCATCGCCACAACCACCGACCGCAGGGAGTCCAGCAAATAAATATTCCCCGCGAAACCGTGTAAGGAGGGAAAGGCCAGAGCCAACAAGAGACCACTGACAAAACCACCGATGGTAAAACGGTCGGGTATAATCATCTCATCCAGATCGATAAAGGAAGCGCAAATCATGATGGCGCAAAAAAACATCCCGGCGACCGCTTTCCCGGGGACAAACGATAGCCAGCACAAAAGAAAGAGCAGACCGGTGAGCGCCTCGATAATTGGATAGCGAACGCTGAACCCCTGCCCGCAGCAGCGAGCTTTTCCCCTCAAAAAAATCCAGCTCAGGATGGGAACGTTGTCGTACCAGGCAATGGGTTTGCCACAGGCGCAATGAGATGGCGGCGTTATAACCGAAACTTCTTTCGGGATGCGGTAAATGCAGACATTGAGAAAACTCCCTATGGCCGCTCCGAAGATAAAGGCAAAGAGCGGAAAAAACCAGGGGAATTGGGCATCGACTAATGCATACTGATCGAGCATGGAGTCAGAATTTAAAAATAAAAAAGACAGGCTATCTCGGAATCAGGAATCTACGAGTACGCCTTTGCCTTTGGGCTCTGGAATCAGAGGAATGTCCTTATGCAGTTCCATCAGCACCCGCTCCGGCGTCAATGGAGATCTGAACTCAAATTCGGTTTGCGGAGAAAAAGCTTTCATAGCGTTGCGAAGAGCGAAGAATACGCCGATCCCATACATAAACGGCGGCTCCCCTACCGCCTTGGTGCCCAACGGACCAAATTTATTGTTCGAATCCTCCAAAAATTTCACCTCCATATCATCGGGCATGAAATAGACGTCCGGTGCCTTGTAGGTGGACAAAGCGTGGGAGATACATCGCCCATCCTTATCGAACTGTAAATCCTCCAGGGTCATCCAGCCTAGCCCCTGGGCAAGACCTCCCTCAACCTGGCCCAGATCCACCGTTTTGTTGATGTTGCGGCCGATGTCGTGCACGATTTTGGTTGAATCGATGGTGTAAGTCCC
>JAJFLT010000242.1 GCA_021772555.1 Opitutales bacterium
AGTGCATCGGTGCCACCACCTTGGCTGAATACCGCAAACACATCGAAAAAGACAGCGCTCTGGACCGTCGTTTCCAAAGCGTCATGGTCGATGCTCCGTCGGTCGACGACACCATTAAAATCCTCCACGGCATACGCCACAAATACGAGGAGCACCACAAAGTCAATTATACCGTCAAGGCCATTGAGGCCGCGGCCAAGTTGTCCAACCGCTACGTCACCGGGCGCTACCTGCCGGACAAAGCCATCGACGTGTTGGATGAATCCGGCGCGCGGGCCCGCATCGACTCCCTCAACCGTCCTCCCGAAATTGAGGAAATGGGCCGTAAAGTCGAGGAGGTTTGTAAGCAGAAGGAAGAGGCCATCAGCAAACAGCATTTTGAAGAAGCGGCCAAATACCGCGACGAGGAAAAACAATTGCGGGCCAAACGAGAAGCCAGTCTGCAAGAGTGGAAGAAAACTCGCGAAGAAACTCCCATAACCGTGGATGAAGACGAAATGCTGCAGATTGTTTCCGGGTGGACCGGTATTCCGCTCAGCCGTATGGAGGAAAAAGAAACCGCCAAATTGCTCAAGCTGGAAGCTGATTTGCAACACTTTGTAGTAGGCCAGGATCCTGCTACCGAAGTCATAGGTCGAGCCTTGCGGCGTTCCCGCGCAGATCTCAAGGATCCGCGCCGGCCCATCGGTTCATTTATGTTCCTGGGACCCACAGGTGTGGGCAAGACACACCTGGCCAAAGTTCTGGCGGGTAAAATGTTCGGCGAGCAGGAAGCCATCGTGCAGATCGATATGTCCGAGTACATGGAGAAATTTTCCGTTTCCCGGCTCATTGGGTCGCCCCCCGGCTATGTCGGGTATGAAGAAGGTGGCCAGTTGACGGAAACCGTTCGCAGAAAGCCCTATTGTGTCGTCCTCTTCGACGAAATTGAAAAAGCCCACCCCGATGTTGTCCAGTTGCTCCTGCAAATTTTGGAAGACGGGCGGCTGACCGATAGCCTCGGGCGAGCAGTCGATTTTCGCAACACCGTCATCATCATGACTTCCAACGTGGGGGCCCAGATTTTGCAAAGGTCTCACTCTTTGGGGTTTTCGGGCACCGGCGAAGATGAAAGCACCTTCGAAAAGGCGAAAGAAAAAATCCTGGAAGAATCCAAACGAATTTTCAAACCCGAGTTTCTCAACCGGGTGAACGAAATTGTCGTATTCCGCACCCTGACCAAGAAGCACTTGCTCAAGATCGTCGATCTGGAACTGGATAGCGTCTCGGAACGGCTGGAGGAAAGGGAAATCATTTTTCAGTTCAGCGCCGAAGCGAAAGACTTTCTCATCGAAAACGGCTACGACGAAAAATACGGAGCCCGTCCCCTGCGCCGTGCGGTGGAACGTCATTTGGAAGATCCGCTGGCCGAAGCCATCCTCCGGGGTGATGTTAAAAAAGGCGAGCCCATCCGGGTCGAGGTCGAGGGCGACCACCTTGTCTTTAATCAAGATCAAACCGCCTCCAAGGTTTCCTGAGCACGATAAAAATCCGCTTGTCGAGGATACCTTCGGCCATGGTTGAGTTTAGAAGACTATTCCAACCTATAGCGGGCATTAGTGTAGCGCTGACCATCATGGCCGGTTTGCCATTGCAAGGTGCACCGGGGAAACCACCGGGGGCCGAATTCGGTTTTGTCACACCTTATGGGCAGGGCGTTGATCGTGTTGTCCGCACCGGTGAAGAAAAGGGCTGGACCAAAGTCGCCCTGGCACTTCGGCAAACGGCCTTGGAAGCCTATCGGAATGAAGAAGAATATGCCGAGCAGTGGTACTTCCTTTACCGCTGGTCCCGTTTGTTTGCCAAAAAAGAGAGCGATTTTAACAATGCATGGATTGAACACATGAATCGCTCCCGCCTTGGTCATACAAACATGGCCAAGGAATATATATACGGGGATGGCGTCCTGGGTGGGTACCTATCCCCGGGGTTAAAAATTATCCTTTTGAAAGATATCGCTTTTTCGAGGGAGTTTTTCGGCCTCCTCAATCCGGCCGATAATCTCGTGGAATCGTTCAATATCCTGGAATCTCTTTACCGGGAATATCCGACTCATTTCAAGAAATACCTGCGGCTGGCTGTGGCGTTGGCCGTTGTTTACGATGTCCCCCCACCTCCGGGCTGGCCCCACTTTCAAGTTCCGGACTATACACTCCCGCGCCGACTGCCCGGTGTTTCCGCTGCTTTTGAATATTGGAAAAATCTCAACGAAAAACGCCAATCCACCCATAACCTGACCCTTCTGACGGTTGAGAAACTAAAATTCCTGATCGATACCCCGGCCGGTTTCGACGACCTGCGGTGGGCCCATCAAAATGTTAAGGAAAAGGCCGCCGATTTTGCTCAAGTTTACAGCAGCGTGGCCTACCGGCACGATCGCATTGCGCAAAATCGATACGTCTGGAACGGGCCCGACTACCGCTTGCCAACCATACTCAAGAGCGGTGGCATCTGCGTGGACCAGGCTTATTTCGCCTCCCAATCGGGTAAGGCCAGGGGCATTCCCACTCTTATTTTTCGAGGGGCCGGTATGACTGGCCGCCACGCCTGGTTCGGCTATTTGCGGCCCTCCGGCGGCTGGGAGTTCGATGCCGGGCGCTACGGAGAAAACCGCTATGTGACCGGCTATGCGCACGATCCCCAAACCTGGGGTGACATCAGTGATCACGATCTAGCATTTCTCTCCGAGGGGTTTCACCATACCCATTATTATCATCAATCGGTTTTCCACAGTAATTTCGCCTTTGAATTCCTCACCCTTTCAGATATTGAAGCGGCCAGACGGTCTGCGGAAAAAGCGCTCCGGTATGAGCGACGAAACCAGCAGGCATGGGAAATATTGGTCGAGACGACCCGCCGCACCAGTGACGATCCCAAGGATGTCGAAAGTGTCCTTCGCCGGGCAGTTCGCGTTTTCGCCAAATATCCAGACCTCGAAACCTATTACCTGAACCGTGTCAATGAAAGCCTCGTGGCCCGTGGAGAATCGAGTAGGGCAAGGCTCGAAAAAGGACACGTGGTCAGCAAATATAAAGGCGAGCGGACGGATCTCAGCATTCAGGAGGCAGCCCGTATTTTAGAGGAAAGCGCCCGCAGCGATCCTCTCCACATACAACTGCGCCAGTTTCGTGTAATCCTCATTCAATTCGGTCAAGCCGGTGGGATGGATGTATTTGACCGCATTGTCCACCCCTATGTTACCGAACTTGCCCGGAACGGCCACCGGCGTGAAGCCCGCAGCATGGCCGAATTGGCCCGGCAAAGACTCCATCCCCCCGAGGGCAGTATGTTGGACCGCGCCTTGGACAAACTTGTCCAATCCGTTAAAAATTGAAAGAGACACGGATCCGTTGCGTTTAAGGCTTGTCAATACCGCAAAGGGTCTTAAATACCCCTTTCCCAAGCTATTAGGTATCTATGGAAAAAACTCTGATTATTTTTAAACCGGATTGCATGCAAAAACGGTGTGTCGGTGAAGTTATCCAACGCTTCGAGGCTGAAGGGTTCTCCGTTTGCGACAGCAAAATGATGACCCTGAGCAATGACCTCCTGAACGACCATTACGCGCATCTGACTCATTTGCCTTTCTTTGGTGAGATAATGGATTTTATGAGTTCGTGCCCGGTCCTGCTACTGATCTTTGAAGGCGATAATATCGTTGCGCGTGTCCGCAAACTGCTCGGGCCGACCGATTCAACCATTGCGCCGAAAGGAACCGTGCGGGGCGATTTGGGCACCGATAAAATGCGTAATATCGTTCACGCATCGGACAGCCCCGAGAACGCCCGGGCCGAAATAGAGCGTTTTTTTAACTAACGGCTTGTAAAAGGCAGACAGCCTGGGCGGCAATGCCCAAGCCTTTTCCCAAATCGTCCAGTTTTTCATGAGTGGTGGCCTTGATGCCGATGGCCGATACCTGCATATCCAAGGTGGCCGCCAACCTTTTCTTCATGGCCGCCAGATGAGGACCCATTTTGGGGGCCTCGGCAATGATGACCGTATCGATATTGCTGATACTAAAACCCATCCGGGCGGCTTCAGCGCAAGCCTGCTTTAATATTTCCTGCGAATCGATGCCTTTATAACGGGGATCTGTGTCCGGAAAAAAATGGCCGATATCGGACAACCCCGCAGCGCCCAAAATCGAATCCGCTATGGCATGAGTGAGGCAATCCGCATCGGAATGGCCATCCAGGCCTTGCTCAAAGGGTATGCTTATCCCGCCCAGGATGAGAGGCCTTCCGGTGATTAACCGGTGCACATCGTAACCAATTCCTATTCGCAAATTCGCCGTCATAGGTGCAATAAATATAAGCTTTTACTAAATTAACTCTTCTATTGTTCGGTTGGGGTCTTATCCAGGAGAAACTCAACATAGTCGATATCATTGGGAACGGTCAATTTTGGATTAGGGTAGGGTGTTTCCAGGATGGTTACCCGATGTCCGGAGCGAATAAAAGCTGAGGTATCGTCCGTTATTTCCCATCCTTCGCTTTCCGCCTGTTCGTATGCCGCAAAAATCATGCTGTGGTCAAAAACCTGTGGAGTTTCCATTCCCCAGAGGCGGCTTCGGTCTCGATCCTTTAGGTTCAAGAGTCTTAAATTTGCCGATTTACTTTCCACTTCCTTTATCGTGTCGACTAGTCGATGAGCCAGGCAAACTCCTTTGTCTTTGTTGACGATAACGGTAAGTTCACGGATTGATTGGCTTTGAATCATAGGCCTGGCGCAATCGTGTATAAAAACGTTTCGAATACCTGAGGGTATTTCACGGAGGGCATTCCTCACCGAATCTTGCCTGCGCCGCCCGCCGTCAACCCAAATGATTTCTACCCGATCCCTTGCGGAGGTATTCTCGACTGCAATGGCAATTTTTTTTCTTTGAATCAAATCCCGCGTAACAATGACTGCCATCTTGATACTTTCAATTTCGGCAAACACTTCCAGCGAATAAAGCATTGCCGGTTTTCCGCGCAGAGGTACAAGTGCTTTATCCTCCACCTCGCCTTTCATTCGCAGGCCGCTTCCCGCGCATAATAATACCGCTACGTCTCCCAATTGTAACCTTGCTTTCTTTTTACAGGTTGAGGATTTGGATGTTTTTCCCTCTTCTGACAGTATTTATTGGCAAAAACGATGACCAATCCCAAGAATTCAAATTTATCCAATAAGTAAGAGAGATTTCAGGAGACAATGTCCAATCAAATGCCGTCCAGCGCCGTTATTTTCTGCCCCGCCAAGGTGAATCCTTTCCTGGCCGTGACCGGACTGCGCCAAGATGGCTATCACGATTTGCTGTCGGTGGCGGCTCCGCTCGATTTCGGCGACTATCTGTGGGTGAAAAGAGGTGCGGTGGGAGAATCCGATACTCTGGAGTGCGATAATCCCGATCTGGAAACCGGGCCCTCCAATCTCGTCCTGCAAGCCTCTGCGGCCTTTCGCAAAAGCCGAAAACTGGAATACTGCCTGCATTACCAGTTGCAAAAACGGATACCGGTCGGGGCCGGATTTGGCGGCGGTAGCAGCAACGCAGCCGCCGTTTTGCGATTGCTGAATTCGTTTTTGACTAACCCATTGCCGGAAAAAGATTTGTTGTCGATGGGTGCTGATTTGGGTTCGGACGTCCCCTTGTTTTTGAGTAAAGGACCTGTCATCATGCGGGGAAGAGGCGAGCAAATCGAGAATTTGCCTGTTACGGCTTCGAGGCGTTTGTCCGGGAGACGAGTTCTATTGTTCAGACCCGAGTTTTCCATCGAGACGGCTTGGGCCTATGGGTGCCTGGCGGCCAATTCATCATTCTATTTATCTGCATCCCAAAGTGTTGCGAAATTAGATCACTGGTTGGAGTCTGACCAATCGCTGGATGAATTACTCTTCAATAGTTTCGAAATCCCCATTTTTGAGAAATTCCTGACCTATCCAACCATCTATGCGATGATAGGGAAAATGGACGGCATATCGCCACTCTTGAGCGGCAGCGGCAGCGCCTGCCTGGCCCTTTACGAAAACGACGAATCCCTAGCGTTGTTGAAGTCCGCCATTGAGAACGCCTGGGGCGCGGAAGCGTTTATGGTTGAAAGCGTCTTCCTCTAACCATTAGAGTTGGAGTTCTTTTTTTACTTTGGCCAGTGCGATGGGGACGCTTGGTCAAGGTAGCCGTATTTTGATGTTAACTTTGTAAATTCATGCCCACTTCGGAAAAAGAGGAAATTGTATTACGGGGAATCGCCGCCTCGCCCGGAGTCGTGCACGGTCCCGCTTTTCTCTTTTTGCAAAAAGAGCTCGAGATTCCGTCTTATGAAGTTTCACAGGAGAATCAGGGGTACGAACTGGCGAGGTTTGAACAGGCGATTTTGGAAACTCGCATGCAAATCAGCGCCATTCGTAACGAAATTGCTGAGGAGTTGGGCGATGAAGAGGCCCAGATTTTCGACGCTCACCTCCTCGTTCTCGACGATAAGGCGCTGCTCGAAGAAACCGTTCTCGAGGTCCAGAATAGCGGTCTCAATATAGAATATTGCGTGCATCAGGTAATTACCCGTTACCTGGAAGCCTTCTCCAGCATAGATGATGATTACATTAAGGAGCGGGTGACGGATATCCGTGATGTTTCCCGTCGGTTGTTGCGAAATTTGATGGGCTATGCCGATTTCAGCTTCAAAAAATTAGCCCAGGGACGGATCATCGTTTCAGAAGATTTAACACCTTCGGAAACGGCATGCCTGGATAAGGGAACCGTTCTCGCATTCGTCACCGATGAGGGTAGTCGAACCAGCCATACCACCATAATGGCGCGTTCCATTGAAGTCCCGGCGGTGGTGGGCTTGCACGACATTACCCAGCGCGTGCATAGCGACGACACCATTTTAGTGGATGGCTATGAAGGCCTTGTCATCCTCAATCCAACCGATGAACGCTTGCATCGCTATGGCCAGATCAAGCTGGAACGCGAACACTTGCAACAAATCTTCCAGCGCGAAGCCAGTTTGCCTGCGGAAACGATTGACGGCCATTCCATTGTCCTCATGTCCAATATCGAGGGCAACGAGCCGCCTGACCAGATCACCCGTTATGGTGCTCAAGGCGTCGGTCTCTTTCGCACTGAGTCCATTTTTTTGAGGGATCAATCTTTTCCCGGCGAAGAGGCGCAGTTTAAAGTTTATCGCCACTATGTAGAAGAGCTCAGTCCTCAGCCGGTGATCATACGAACCCTCGACCTGGGCGGGGACAAAAGTGGTTTCGGCGATTATTTTCCCGACAACGAATCCAACCCGTTCATGGGATTCAGGGCCATACGATTTTGTCTCAAACACACCGATGTCTTTAAAGACCAACTGCGGGCCATCCTGCGTTCCAGCTCCTATGGCAAAGTAAAGATCATGTTTCCCATGATTAGCGGATTGCCCGAATTGTTGGCCGCTCTCGGCGTCCTCGAGGAAGCCAAACAGGAACTTCTTTCACGCGGGCAGGCATTCGATCCCCATATTCGTATTGGCAGCATGATTGAAATTCCCAGCGCTGCCTACACGGCTGATCTACTGGCCGAACACTGCCATTTTTTCAGCATCGGCACGAACGATTTAATTCAGTATATGCTGGCGGTAGACCGCGTCAACGACAGGATTGCACACCTCTACGAGCCAAACCACCCGGCCGTGATTCGCATGATCAAGGCCGTTATTGATGCCGGCCACAAAAAAGGCATCCCCGTCGGCATCTGTGGAGAAATGGCCGGTGATCCCCTTTATGCGCCGCTTTTAATCGGATTGGGTGCGGATGATTTGAGCATCGCACCGGTTTGCCTGCCCGAAATCAAATATTTGCTGCGCAAGGTTCATAAGTCGGAAGCGGAACAACTAGCCGCCAAGGTTATAGAATTCGGAGATTCCAAAACCATATTTGAAACCCTGCGCAAATTTTATTTGGATCACGTCAATCAGGTGAATCCCAATGTTTCGTAATAAACTGCAGATAGGGAAAGTGTCCTTTGGACGCTTTCTTAACCAATTATCCGCGCTTGCTCGCTTAATCTGTGGTTGAAAATCAGGTCTATGGCAAATTTACAGGATATTGTGGAGTATTGCGATAAGCGCTCCCGCCAAAAAGAAATTCCCGACTACGCGGGAGCCATGAACGGTCTGCAGGTGGCCAATAGCGGACGCGTTACCAAAATAGGGGCCGCCGTCGATGCGGGCGTTGTGCCCTTTACCAAGGCGGTCGAAGCGGAGGTTGATTTCCTCATCGTTCATCACGGTATTTTTTGGGACCCGCCCCGGCCCATAACCGATCGCAATTACGAAAAAATGCGAATCTTGTTCGATGGCGATTGTGCCCTTTACAGTTGTCACCTGCCTCTTGACTGCCATCCGGAAATTGGCAATAACTCACTCTTGGCCCAAAAACTCGGTTTGGAACCGGTTGGCTCATTTCATGAGTATGAAGGTAATTCCGTCTGCCTCCTTACGCAGTTTTCTGAAAACAGGGAATCCTTGAAAACATCATTAGGTGAATTGTTTTCAGGCGCTATCACGGCGATTGAATACGGTTCGGTCAATCCCTCGAAAGTGGCTATTCTCACTGGTAGCGGCGACTCTGTGGTGGGAGAGTTGAAGGCACGGGGAGTCGATACCCTAATAACCGGAGAGCTTAGGCAGAATCATTTTAATCTTGCCCAGGAGGACGGGCTCAACCTGTATCTTTGTGGGCACTATGCTACGGAAACATTCGGCGTATCCGCTCTGGCCGGGGAAGTTGCTAATAAATTCGGGCTTCCCTACGAGTTCATAGCAACCGAATGCCCGCTTTGAGGAAACCCTTATCCAGAAATGAGTAAAAAGATCGCCATTATGAACGGCCCCAACCTCGATCGGCTGGGAAAACGGCAACCCGAGGTT
Organism: Opitutales bacterium; assembly: GCA_021772555.1. GTDB lineage: Bacteria > Verrucomicrobiota > Verrucomicrobiia > Opitutales > UBA2987 > JAJFLU01. Next base: position 8,934 of record JAJFLT010000242.1, read on the forward strand.
TACGGCAGCCATACTTTGGATGATTTGGAGCAGATGGTCTCCGCGGAAGCGGATTCCCTCGGCCTGTCGGTCGAGTTCTTTCAATCGAATCATGAAGGGGCTCTTGTCGATAAGATCGCCTCTTTGGGCGATAGCGGCTTCGACGGAGTGGTTTTCAATCCCGGCGCCTACACTCATACCAGTGTGGCCCTGCGCGATGCCATTGCCGCCTCCGGCTTGTCCGTGGTCGAAGTTCATATATCCAACATTTATCAGCGAGAGGAGTTTCGGCACAAATCCCTCACGGCGCCGGTTTCAACCGGTTCCATCGCCGGATTGGGATTTCATGGATATATCGCCGCTCTGAGATTTTTAGCCCAGTAGGAAGAAGGTTTCAGGTGATAGGATGCATGATGCAATATAATGGATGTCCTGAACCTGCTGAAACCTGACACCTGCTTCCTACCCACCCATCACACCACGGTCAGCCCCCAGAGGACTGCGTGAAGAGTCAGGCAAACAGCCAATGCAGCGGCCAGGTCATCAACTACGATTCCCACTCCACCAGGATAGTCTTGAAGCTTTTTTATGCCCAGGGGCTTAATGATATCGAAAAACCGGAAAAGCCCGAAACCTAGAATAAATACAGCCCAGGCATAGCCCATTGTCAGATAAGGCTGCAGCCCGATAAAACAAACCGGCATGGCCACGAATTCATCCAGCACGACCTGGCTCGGGTCTCTCTTGAAGAGGCGTTTTTCCGCTTCTCCGCAAAATACAATAGCCAGATAAATAGTAAGGGTCAGCGTTATAAGATAGCTGAAATTACCCAGAGGATAAAAAACCACCGTATACCAGATCAGGCCGGCCAATGAACCGATGGTGCCAGGCGCCTTGCGGACATGGCCGCAGGGCCCCAGCGTGGCGATGTTAAGAACGCCTTTCGATGGAATGAAGCGGATCCAGCTTTGACGATCGTTCATCTAAGTTTTGAAAAGTAATCTCTAGTCCTCAACGGGGAAAAGGAGAGACCAGTATTTGGCAATATAGATGCCGCCGGAGTAAACCGTCAAAAGGGTGGCGAATAAAAAAAATCCGATCCCGGTGTAATAAATAAAGGTTTCAAAAGCGTTCAGATTCCAACCCGTCCATCGGGTGAAATCGAAATGGATGGCTGGCGCGCCCAGTAGCACGCTGATAGCGATTATTTGAAATACGGTCTTCTGCTTTCCCGTTTTTTCAGCGGCCAGGATGGTTCCCTGGCTTGCCGCCACCAGCCTGAGGCCTGTTACTAGAAATTCTCGGCTCACGATGAGAAGGACGCAAATGATTCCCCAGGGTGGCACCAAGTCGACGGCAAGGATGGCGATGAACATCCCGACGATTAAAATCTTGTCGGTCAATGCATCCATCAGTTTGCCGAAATCCGAGACACTATTACGTTTTCGGGCCAGGTAGCCGTCCAGCCAGTCGGTAATCCCTCCAAAAATGAAAAGGAGCAGGGCCAGGGTGGCGGTGCCTTGCCATCTCAGGTAAAGCAGTCCCACGATGATAAAAAGTATGGGCACCCGCGAGAGGGTTAGCATATTTGGCAGATTCATGGCCTGATGCTGCGAGGTTGCAAAGGAAGGGAAAAATGAATTGAATTTTTAAAAATGGGAAATCCTTGACTCTGGCACCCTAGAGGTAAAATCCTCCCAACGGCAATTTAAAATGAGAACCGCAATTTATCCAGGCACTTTCGATCCCGTCACCAACGGCCACCTCGATGTGCTTTTTCGCGCCTCCCATATATTTGACAACATCATCATTGCAGTGGCCGAGAGCGAGGAAAAACATCCGCTCTTTGCCCTCGCCGAAAGACTCCAATTGATTCAGGAAAACATTGCCCAAGGGCAAAACGTCCAAGTCGCCTCTTTTCGCGGATTACTGATCGATTATGCAAAAAAAATGGGTGCTTCGGCCATTGTCAGGGGTTTGCGGGCTGTTTCCGATTTCGAGTTCGAATTTCAAATGACCCAAATGAATCGCCATTTAGACGACGACCTGGAAACCATATTTTTAATGCCGAAACAGGATTACTTTTTTACCAGTTCGAGTTTGATCAAACAGGTGGCGCGATTCCAGGGGAAAATTGACAGCCTCGTGCCAGCCAATGTGGAGAGAGCCCTCGACAGAAAATTTGGACATAAGGGTTAGGCTGTGGGCCTTTCACCCGGAATAGTCGATTTCTCCGTATAAACAAAGCTACGCTCCTCCATGCCAGCGCCCTCACCTATGAACACCGGTCAATCCGCTCACCCTGAAAACGCCCCCCGCAACCTCATGGGAGTGGTTTTCCTGACCCTTTTTATCGATCTGGTGGGATTTTCCATCATATTCCCCCTGTTTCCGGCCATGCTCGATTATTACCTCCCGGCGGAAGGGCAGATAGGGGTTTTCGCATGGATAATCAATTGGCTGGGCAATTCAACCCGGATGGGAGGCGGTGTTGGAGACTCGACATTTCTTGCCCATGTCTTGTTTGGCGGTTTCCTCGGCTCGCTCTATTCGCTTTTACAATTCGTCTTCGCGCCGATCTGGGGCCGTCTATCGGATCGCTATGGTCGCAAACCAATTTTACTTCTGACCATCTCGGGAAATACGCTCGGTTACCTTTTGTGGGCATTCAGCGGTTCTTTTTGGCTACTGATCGCGTCACGCATTTTAAGTGGAACGAGCAGCGGCAACCTGTCGGTGGCCACGGCGGCGGTGGCCGATATCACCTCGGTTGAAAAACGCTCCAAGGGCATGGCCTTGGTCGGGGTGGCCTTTGGGCTTGGTTTCTTGGTCGGTCCCGCCATCGGCGGTTTTTCCTCTCTCGTCGATTTAACCGCCCATTCTCCCGAATTGGTTCGTTTGGGGATCAACCCATTTTCCGTTCCGGCCTTTATCGCTTTTTCACTTTCTCTCCTCAACCTCCTCTGGGTGGCGTTCCGATTCGATGAAACTCTGCCCTCCGAAAAACGGCAGTCACGGCTTGAGCGCCAGCTTCCGGGTTTCAAATTAAGTCAATTTCTGGGCGGTGGAGCCAGCCCCGTGAAAAGAACCAATCTCGTTTATTTTATTTTCATTCTCGCTTTCAGCGGCATGGAGTTCACCCTGACCTTCCTTTCTCTTGAGCGCCTGGGCTACCAGCCTGTGGATAATGCCAAAATGTTTCTCTATATCGGATTTGCGCTTATACTCGTGCAAGGAGGGTTGGTTCACAGTCTGGTTCCGAAATTCGGAGAAAAGCGTTTGCTTTTGAGTGGAATTATCAGTGGATCGCTGGCGTTCGCCTTTCTTGCTTTTGCCTCGACCTGGATATTTTTTTATATCGGTTTGGGACTTTTGGCTTTGGGAGCCGGCTTGTCCACTCCCACGCTTACCGCTCTTGTTTCTCTCTATTCCAGCGAGAAAGAACAAGGTCGCGTGATGGGCGCGTTTCGTTCTTCCGGGTCGCTGGGTAGAGCCATAGGTCCTCTTATGGCTGCGGCCGTCTATTGGTATTTCGGGTCGCGAGTCTCCTATCTCTATGGATCCCTGGTGATCCTTTTGCCATTGTGTTTGGCGCTGTTCTTGCCTCGTCCGCAAAAGAATCCTGAAACGCCGCTCATGGCTCAAGATTCTACATGATCGGAGTTTTCCGGCTTGAGCTGCCGGTTCATCAATTCGGTGATGGATGCGGCCGGTTTTTTCCCCTCGTATAGGACCGCGTGCACTTCATTCAGAATAGGAGCCTCCAATCCCTGATTCCGGCACAGACGGTAAAAACAGTCCGTTGTCCCATAGCCTTCCACCGTCATTTTTCTTCTTTCGATTAATTCTTTGATTCCCAGACCCTCGGCGATCAATTGGCCGAAAGTGCGGTTGCGGCTCTGTTGGCCATTGCAGGTCAGAAGCAAGTCCCCACAGCCGCTCAACCCATAAAAAGTTTCCGTGCGCCCCCCCAGGCGATTGCCCAGACGGACCATTTCGGCCAATGCGCGGGTCAGCAAGGTGGCCTTGGCATTTTCACCCAGCATCAATCCGTCGCAAATACCGGCGGCGATGGCGTAAACGTTTTTCAGGCAGGAACCGAGTTCCACGCCAACTAAATCCGAACTCGTGTAAACCCTCAAACTGGAACTGCTGAAGGCGTGCTGGACGGTCTCCGTGAAAGGCTCATTTCTGTCACTGGCGAAAACCATAGCCGTGGGTCTTCCCGCCGCCACTTCGTTGGCAAAAGTCGGGCCGGTCAAAGTGCCGTGGATGAATTCGGGCAGGACTTCGCGGAGGATTTCAACCGGCTTTTTAAGGGTGTCTATTTCCAGGCCTTTGCAAAGGGTAACAAAAAGTTTAAGATTGGCCGCGGAGTCCAGATTCTTCTTAACACTCAGACAAATCTCACGCAGACCCTTGGAGGGAGTGGCCAGTAGGACAGCGTCCGCTTCCATCAAAATGGGCTTTAATTTCCATCCGATCTGGATGTTGTTATCGAGAGAAATGTCTGGCAAATAAGACCTATTTTCTCTGGAGGTGGATATTTCCAGGGCCTGCTCCATGCGGCGCGGGGCCAGCGTGACGGTGTTACCCGCTCTGGACAAATGAATCGCCATGGCCGTACCCCAGGCTCCCGCTCCCAAAACACAAAAATTCACACCTCAACCCTCGTTATGTGATTTTTTCAATTCTTCAAGTTGGGGAATGACAACATCTTTGTAACAGTTTGGGCAAACGCTGTGGCTGAAGTTGGTCCCAATTTTATTGCCGATATAGGTTTCCACCTGTTGCCAGTAGTTATTGTCGTCTCGCACTTTCTTACAGTAGGAACAGATCGGTAGCATACTCTCAAGATGAATAATCTGGGTGGCATACTTCAATATGCGTTCGGCCACCCTGAGGCGCATCCAGATCTGGTCTTTATCGAGTGGTTTGGCCAGAAAATCGTCGATTCCCGCCTGCATTGCTTTCATATAGGTTTCTTTTCCGTGTACATTGGCCGAAAGCAGGATAAAATAAGTATATTCGGTATCTTCCCTGGCACGCACCTTTCGGCAAAAATCGAGCCCATCCAGTTTCGGCATAAGCCAATCGCTGACAATAATCCGATAGGGGAATTTATTATGGGCATTCCAGGCATCCTCTCCATTGGTAAATGAGTCCACCTGATGACCCAGGTTCTCCAGAGTGGCTGTGAGAAGCTTTCGTGATATAAGATCGTCTTCCGCAATTAAAATATTCATGGGCTAGGCTCTTGCCATAGAACTGGGGGGATGGCTGTCGCGCTGATTCGGGCTTTGCAACTTTTAATGGATGCCAAAAGCTATTGTTTACAAAATTCGAGTCTTTTTGGAAACAACAAAAATGGTTTCCATAGTTGATCGTTAGTGGTGGAGGGTCGTTTCTGGCAAATTCAGGTAGGCCTGCCCAGTGTGGAGGACTCCATCTCGCAGGATGCGTACCCTCAGTCCTCCTCTGTTTTGTAAATAGGCCTCCAATCCCGGTGCCACTTCCTGGTCCATCCAATAACAGGGGCTGCACTCCTCGGTTCCTTCAAAAAGAATTCCCGAAATTTCAAATTGCTTGCCGATCAAGCCGTTCAGTTCAACACCTTCAATCAAGATATTTCTCCGCAGAGACTTCGGTGTTAAATTCGCAAGATTGAGTTGAATCTTTGCCTTCTGATAAACCGACCAATCGAAAAAAGTAGCTTGGCCCTTAAAATTCTCCTTGTGTCCAAAATAGCGATCTCCCTCAATACCCTGGCCGGCCACCAGCCGCGCTTCTTCGACACGATCTACCGGGTGGTTGCCCCGCGGTCGGCCGTGATGGCCTTTGAAATCGTGTCCCGGCGATAGGTATATGGCGTGGATTTGAACGGATTGGGCTGCCATCTTTTTACAAAATTTGATGTTCTAATACAGGTACAATCTTTAAAGAAACAGGAGTAGATTCGCAATAAAGAACGCACAGGCCGCAGCCAACGCATTTTTCTTCGTCAAGAACCGGCATTCGGTTGCGCATGGTTATAGCTTTAATATCGGAAGGGCAGGTCACCGCGCACCGGTCGCACAGTATGCCCTCTGCCGCCAGGCAGGTTTCCAGGTCCAACATAGCCTTCCCGATGGGCGCAATTTCTTTTTCGGGGCTCGAGGCCAAAGCTCCGGTCGGGCAGGCATCGATACAGGGCATATCCGGGCACCACCGGCAGGCATTTTTATTGGGTTCGAGAGCGGGTGTTCCCTCCCGACCACCTGCTGCGGGTCCAAGATGAAAGATCGCCTCGTAGGGACAGGCTTCTGTGCATTTCGGGCAGCCTTCGCAAAGGGCAAGGAATTCCGCCTCGTTCATCAACGCGCCGGGTGGGCGGATGATTTTCTTTGTCGTTTCTTGGCGTTCCTCTTGCTCCTTTTCGAAAACCAGCTCCGGTAGATCGGAGAGCCTGAGCCTGAATAGCTGTCTTCGGGTGATTTTTGCGCTCATGTTTTTTTACATGCCGGATCGCATTTCCATGGGCTGGGCAATCAGCCAGACACTGAAGGCAGAATAGAGGACCATTGTGACAAGAAGTGGGATCAGGCTCCTGTAAACATTCTTTGGCTTTTGAAAAATCGACCTGGCAATGCGATCGGCAATGAGAACCCCGTAAATGTGTCCGATCAGGACAAAGGCCAATTGCATATGCCAGATGGTTTGCAGGGAGAGCAGAGGTCCGTAAGTTTTGTGCGCGGTCCCGAAAATATTCCAGCCATATCCGAACGGATCACTCAACACCGGCAGCAGGTTTTGCGCTTCCTGAAAGAAATGCATGGAATTGTGCGCCAAATGGTAAAACAGGGCGATTGGTATGAGCGAATAAGTAAATGCCTTGAAAATTTCCGCCGTGGTGACGCCCGCCTCCCTCGTCAGAGCCGAGGCCGCTTTGGCCCCATACCAAAAAATCAGCATCGGCAGCAAAAGCATCAACACCATCAGGATGGTAAAACAAATGGTCGGTCCCAGACCGGTTTCTACCCGCAGCATATCGTTGAGTTGCCTCCACATGGGTGTCATTGTGACGCCGTGAAAACTAGTCAGCGCCAGCAGGACGACAGCCAGGATGGATTCGTCCCATTGGAACTTCACCTTGTGAAAAAGATCGGCTGCCAGGGGCCGCAGGTTAATCCCGATATTCTCATGCGGGCAGGACCGGATACACTCCGTGCAGAGTGTGCAATACGTGTTTTCCTGCAATTTGCTGGGAAAGAGAAACGTCGGGCAGCCGGTGTGGACTTCATTGCCTTTGTAACAATCTTTGGTCGTGCAGTCCGCGCAAACCGAAGCCGATCGCGCGCGCAGTTCCACCGGACTGAACAATGCGTAAAGCCCGCTGATTCGCCCCACCAGACAGCCATAACGGCAGAAGGCCCTCCTTTCGAAAAATAGCGCGGAGAAGACCGCCATGCCCACCATAACAAGCCCCAACGTGGCCGTGGCGGCGCCGGATCGGGTCACATCGTTGCCTAATTCGAACCAGGTCAGCACGATGAAGAAAATGATGGCCGGGAATATATTGCGTGCCCATTTGGGCCACCGGTACTCATACCCCAGCTTCTTGATTCTCGATTTTAAGGAGAATGATGTGACCATTGAGGAGATGGCTTCCCAGGGACAAATAGTGCAAAAGATTTTACCAAAACCCATTACCATGAAAATCAACAGCACCCACCACCATGTCCACGTCAACACCGGCGCGATATTGTTGCGCGGGTTCCCGAATAAACCCGCTGCCAGAATCAAAAGAAATAGAAAAACCGAGAGCGATTGGGCCAACAGCGGGAAATAAGACTTTTCCACCAGCCGCTGCAATGGCTTGAATTGCAAGAGATCGAATCTCCAGGAATTTTGCGTCACGGTTTGCTTTTTTTTGCGTAGCAACAGGATGTGCGTAAGTACGATGATTAAAACAATTCCCGTAATCGCCATCCATAGCGGTATTCCCGGCATGACATGGACCGATTCACCGGAAGCCGTTTCCGTCATCGCCATTTTCATGGAATCATGGCCTTCCATCCCGCCATGCATGGCCATCCCTTCATGGTTCATATGCTTATCCATTGGTCGCCTCCTCCCTGGCAAGGTGCCGTGCGGACGCCTGAACACGCCGGTCCATGGCAATCCTCTTTTTTCTGGCCCCGACAGCCGCAATACTGACGAGAATAATCAAAACCAGTCCCACCCATTTCCCCCAATGAATTTTCTGCGAGGACAACTGGAAAGGGATGACCGTAGCCAGGTCGTCCTCATCGTGTAGTATAACGCGAAGGGAATACTTGCCCGTTTCCGGCAGGCTTCGGTGCAGCGAATAGAGGTTCTCCAATTCCGATGTTTCCTGGTAATTGGAGGCTACAACATCTGCTCTATCCAGGACTTCCAGGGTTGCCGCTCCATTGTAAACGGAGTTCCCCAGCAGATTGAAGATGACCAGAAATAGCCGCACATTGTCTGGTTGTTCCACATTTTCCTTCTGGATTCCCTGGAAATCGTAAACCACCAACGAAAACTCATACTCGCCCTCCTGGCCCAGAAATTCATCTTCCGGCACCTGGGGATAATTCTCAAAATAATTATAATGCGGTAGGCCTTTGAAGTGATGTGCCTTGACCGAGTGGGGGACGGTTGAAAACAAAACAGCCCCCAAAAGTGCCAATACCGTCTTTCGCATGATTTTCATGAGCTCGTTTTCCAGTTACGCGGACTAATGCTCAGGCAATGAGTCGGGCAAATGACCAGACATTCACCGCAAAGCGAGCAATCCACCGTTTCATCCATTTTCGGGTTCACTTTCATCGGGCAGATATCAACACAGGCTTGGCAGGAGGTGAGGCATTCCGTGGCATCGCGTTTGATTGATACCAAAGATTTTTGCCCCATAAAACCCAGCAGGCGACCCGTGGGGCAGACATAGCGGCAGGTGAATTGCCGGCCCAGGCAGAGGTCCAGGATCGAAAAAACTATCAGGCTGCCCAAAGAAACCGAAAGCGATCCAAAAGCAATCCCCTGAAACAGTGTTTGGCCCAATGCAAAATAGGGAAGCAGGAGCGACCAAATACCGTGTCCAATCCAGACCGCGACGCCCAGTCCTCCCGCCAGAACCCCCCAGGCGAATCCACCGGGTAATGAATAATCGGGAAAATAAAAGTATTTCCGCAATATCCTGCGAAATCGGGCGATGGCAAAAAAGAGCAGCGAGGCCGGGCAGACATAAGAGCAAAAAACTCGTCCAAAAATTAACGCCAGGCCAATGGGCGCAAGCAACCCGAGAGCGAAACCCAATTCCCAGCGTCGGCTCTTGGCCAGGACGGAAAGCGCCGCCACCGGATCTGTAAATGGCGTTCCCATGATCCGAATCGACCACGTCATGCCGCCATTGCGTTGGGCCATCTCAGCGGGTTCACCAAAAATTGAGAAAAATTTATCCGTCGATTCGTAAAAAACCCGCATGGCCGGGCCGGAACTCAACTCCACCAGCCGTGGATGGTTGTAGGCGATTTTCAAATTATTATATTCGGTCAGCATAGCCAGAGTGCAGAGCAGCCCAAGTACCGAAAACCGGGTGAAAATCGAAAAAATCATCAATGTTTTTCCGGATTTCATTGCTTTAGCAAGGAACCTTTGCTGAAGGATTTCCCCCATTCCCAAGTACCTGGTTGCCCTCTGTCTTTATTCTTTTCAACCTGAACTTCAAAGTAAGAGATCCCGGTTCGCAGGCCGTCAAGCATACGAGACAATTATCGCATTCCAAGCCAGGATCGGGTTTCATCGGATTCAAACCCATGGGGCAAACGCGGATGCATTCAGCGCAATGAGTGCAACGGGAAGTCTCATTACCGATACGAATAAACCGTCGCCAGCCGAGCAACGCATAAAGAGCGCCGCCAGGGCAGAAATAGCGGCACCACATGCGCCGGGCGAACACAACTTCGATCAGTATGATGAAAACCAGGAAACTCGCTGCTCCTGAAAACCAGATAGTTCCGGCCGTGTCGACACGGGTCAGCACTGGGTAAAATTGAGCGTCCGCCGCCTGATGGGCCACACGCCCCAAAATAGCTGGAGGGTAAAAATGACCCAAGAGGGGCAGACCCGCGAAAAATGCGCAAACGAGTCCGGCCGTCAGCAGGGTATATTTATTTAAAGTCTCGAAAGAAACCGACCGTAGCGGAATGCCGATTCTCGCCAGCAGATGGCGCAGTTTGTCCGCCATTTCAAAAATAAATCCTGCCGGGCACATCCAGGAACAGAAGACACGCCCCAGCAGCATAGTCGCGACCAGGGGGATAAGCATTGCCATCCATAATGTCAGGGTTGCCGCTTTGCTGGCAAAAATGCTTTCCAGTCCTCCCAGGGGATCGGTCAGGGATAGCCCGAATATTTCCGCAGACCAGACATTGCCACGCACTTTTTCCAGCTTTTCCACCGTTTTTCCCCGTTCAGCGGCTGAGTTGGAATCAGCATTTTTGTCCGACAATTTGCGTATGGAGTAGTCCAGTGCCAAATATATGCGATTCGATAGATGGTCGGGATTCTGTTGCCGCAAATTCTCGATTCCATTATTGGCCAGGAGAACGCGGTATTGGACCAGAAATGGAGTTGTCAGGACCAATAGCAGAATCGATGCCTGCACGATGCGCCTGAACCATTGATCCGCTTTTGCTTTTTTCATGCCCAAACCCTCCCGGAAAATACCCGGATCGCTTTCACGCCCTTTAGTATGCAAGCCGCTTCGCATAAACCGCAACCAACACAAAAATCATCATGGACCGTTGGCGCGTTGCGGAGACCTTGGGTAATGGCTTTGCCCCGGAATGGGCAAACCGTGAAACAGGCCCCGCAAACACCCGTTCCATTATGGGAAACGCAGGTGCGTTCGTCCACCAAGGCGGTTCCCATACTCACGTCGCTTTTAACCGCCACCGATTGCAAAGCTTCCGTAGGGCAGGTTTCCGTGCAGGCCAGGCATAGATTGCAACCCACCTCACTGGCCTCTATGAATGGTGTCCCAGTGGGGATGGAATTCTGGAATCCGGCCAGTCGGATCGCTCCCGTTGGGCAAGCATCCTGACAGCGGGTGCATCGAATGCATCGGGCAAAAAATGCCTCTTCGGCCAAGGCTCCAGGAGGTCGTACAACGGCCGGTTCCAAGCCGGCCCGTACGAGAGGAGGGGAGCGGCGCCGAAGAGATTTGGACAGAATAGCCAAACCGCCAAAAGCAGTCAAACCGCCCAGTATAG
>JAJFLT010000243.1 GCA_021772555.1 Opitutales bacterium
GTCCTGTCGGTCAGCGTGGTGGAAAAATCAGTCTCTTTGGATTTCAGCTCCTGCAATCGTTTTTTGATCTCCTCGATGGAGCTTGACAGCCGTAAAAGGAGCTTTTCCTCCGCCTGGATGTCCCTGCGCATCCGGCCCAGATCAATTTCCGTATCGGAGAGTTGGTTTACCGTATCCTCAGACTTTTTTCCGCTGGTCAGGACAAAGAGCAGAATTATGGCTCCAAACCCGCAACAGATGACATCGAGAAAGGCCATGCTGAGGGGCTGGAGCGATTTTTTCTTCCGGGCCATAGTTGATGATAATTAACTGATACAGTGGATAAAAAGCCACTCGGCTGGCGATGTTTTCTCCGCAGGGGTGAAAGTGAGAAGATCGCCCGGTTTAATAAATTCCCCGTGGTGGCCCGGTTGGGCATTCAAGAGCAGGATTCCGTGGATTGGATCTACCAATTGCAATTGGAGCCGGCCAGCGGAGTGTCGGGCGAGGGAGAGCCCCTCGGGGCAATCTTCCAAAATTTCACCGAGGTTAAAGCCGGACGGGCCGATGCGGTGACCGATACCGTCAGAAACGACATGGGTGGGAAGGAGTTCCACCTCGGATTCTTTCTCTTTGCTAAAAGGCACGGGAACTTCATGGTCCGCTAACTCGATAGGTGTGTCCTCGCTCGCCGGGATCAAACCCAACGCCTCGAGGTCGATGGATGAAGTGATGCTGGCTTCTTCCAGGTTTTCAAACACGGAGGCGGTTTGGCCGATGAGGGCGGCTCCGCGGGCGGCTGAACCAAAATCGGACACTGTGATGGAGCCACCAATGATAGAGGCGATTTTTTCCGGGAGTCCTGGGATTTTTGCGGCCCGCTCACTGAAAATAATGGGAATGTTTTTCATTTCACCGGCAATCCCGGAGTCATTGACGATTTTTTCCGCCAACTGGGCCAGTGATTCGGTAACCGGATCGAGGTGTTTGGCTGCCATGTCGCGATAGACCGACATTTTTCTCGCCCGCTTGAGGCTCTCCATCTCGATGGTGGCTTCTTCCCGATCTCTGAACAATTCGAGCAGGTTTTGGGTCTGGTTGTAGAATTGCTGTTCCGTTTTAGCGTCATGAGTGACGTCGAATGCGGTTTGGCTGAGAAAACTGTTGGCCAATTTCGGGTTCAGTTCGGCAAAAATGTGGTGGAACCCGAAGGGCGCGGTGGCCAGCCGGACGCGCTTCAGCAGGGGTTTCAACTGCATGATGCTGAAGAAAGTGGAGCGCGCGTGGACATCGATATGGAATACGGTTGTGGTTCCGGTCTCGAGGCCGATCGGCTTTATTTCCGCCGCCAGAGAGGCGCACGCCATATCGACAATGCCGGCCAGGGGGATATTCAAATCCTGCGCGATCCCCAGAATGAGGCCGATTTTTTCATCATCACCATTTTCGCCGACGAGGTAATTGCCGGGCAGGGCGAAAACCACTTTGCCCACCGGGCCACCGGTCTGGATGTGCTTCCAGATCATCCGCAGGTGGCGGTAGGCGAGTTCGGAATAGCGGGGAGCCTTACCCGGGACATTGAGGTCGGAGAGCCGCAGCGACAACTGGTCCCAGCATTGATCGGTGACGTAGCGCGGGTAAACCCGGGACCTGATTTGAGCCTGTCGGCCGCATATATAGCGCGTGCCATCGTAATAGACAAAACCCGGGCTTTCTGTGCTGGAAGATTCCAGTTCTATGTAATGAAACTTCGATTCGGCCGCCTCAACAGCGACAAAACCCTCATCACAAAATTCGATTCCAATCGTTCTCATAGAGTGCCTTCAGCTCAGGAAAAAGTGACTTCCGTCTCTTCCTGATGAGGAATTTTCATAACCGCGATTAATTTTCCCCGGCAGTATTCCTCGATGTCAAAAATCAGGCTTTCCTGGCGGGACTGCAATAAATGGATAAAATACATAAGGAAAATGCTTAAAACAAGGGCGACGAAAGTTGAGTTAAATGCCAGGCCGAGAGAATTGGTGACGCCCTGGATGTCTCCCCGGATGGCCCGGTCGGCCTGGGCGAGGGCTTCACCGATACCCCTGACCGTGCCGATAAACCCGACCGAAGGTATGGCCCAGGCGATGTAGCGCACGAGCGATAAATCGGAATCCAGCCGGTCTGCCTCCGACTCCGAAATCTCCCGCACGGCCTGGGAAACATCCTGGATGGAATGGGTGGAATGAAATCGGTAAAGGCCAGTCAAAATAACCGATGGCAACAGTTTACCGATAATATCGGGCCTGTTTTGCAGGCGTGATTCGAGGTGTTTGCAGTGGCTGAGGGCTTCCTGGGGAATGATGCGCTCGCCTCGCTCGATATCGACAAAGGTTTCCCCCATGACCTTCTTTTCTTTGTAAACGAGGAAGAGCTTGTAGATAATGATGGTCATAGCCCAGGAAAGAAGCACAAAGCAGCTCTCCTGCTCGTAGTTTTTGAGGATTATGTAAATATTGCGCTCCGGCACGTAACCGTCCTTGCCGGAGTCCTGTTCGCGTAAAACCTGTTGGGTAATGGTAATGGTTTCCGCCTTGGGACGTATATGCAGCGTATAAATGGCATGGATGACTGCGAAAGAGAGGATCAGCCCGAGTAGCTGAACAAAGTTTTCCTTGGCGAAAAGCGTATATTTTATGTTTTTTCGGGACATTTCATTTTCCTGAAACCGTTGAGCGGATTCTATGGTTTACTGTATTTAGAAATCCAAGCGGGGTTTTTATTTCGTAAAGGTATTCTCCGTGCGGAACTTGGGCCGATAACTATTTTTCATGATTGTTACATAGAATAATACCGGAGAAACTGGAATTGTTGCAAAATCAGGCAAAGAAAAAATAAAACAATGGGCAGCGTAACCATCCTTTTGACTCGGCAAAAGGGGAGATTCCCCTTGTTTGCGCGTTGCTATGCAGGATTATTTCCTCTAAATTTTTTAGCTTGGGAAAATCGCCATGAAATCATGTTTTTTGAGCCATCAAACAAATTTTACGCTTTTCTGCTCCCGATCGGGAAGAAATCCGCTTGCAAAATACTCCATACTCCATAGAAAAGTTAAGGCCGCAACAGATATTTTTAGATTGAGCCCATGAATAGTAAAAACAATACCTACATCAGCAAAGTAATGGTCGCCACATTGGTCACACCACTCATATTATTCAGTGGGTGCCAGACCAGCTCACATACCGCCAAAAGCGCCACCGCCGGTGCGGTAGCCGGCGGCGTGGGTGGTGCCGTCATCGGGCACCAGAGCGGTGAAACCGGAGAGGGTGCCGTCATCGGAGTGTTGGCCGGGGCGGCCATCGGCGGGCTCATCGGCGCCGCCAAGGACGCCAAGGAAGCCCGTGAGCAGGAGCAAATTGCCCAGGAGCGCGCCTACCAGCAGGAAATTGCCAAAATGCGCGAGATGGCCGCCCGTGAGTCCGCCGTCCGCGAGGAGGAACTGAGAATTGCCGAGGGTATGCGCATTACCGAGCGCGAATTGATCGAGGCGGAGGAAACGGCTAAAATGGCCGAGGCGCGTCTGAAAAAGCTGGAAGAGGAGCTTTCTACGGCCAAAAACAAATCAACTTCCCTGCAGGATGCGGAAAAACGCAAGACCGAGGCCGAAGATAAAATACGCGAGCTGGAAGAAAAACTGAAAGAACTCAAAGGCGAGGAATAATTTCCGCTCAGTCAGGCAACACCCGATTTATTTTAACTATCACAACCGCTTAACTCTCAATCAGGAGGCTGCCATGAATGGTGTCCAGAAAATCCGTCGAATTATACTCATCTTTGTAACCGCTATTTTTCTCGGTGGGTGTGCTTCGACCTATTCCTTTAAAGTGGACGCCATTAATAACCCGGAGGCCACCGAACACCAATCCTACAAAATTGTCAGTTCAAACCCGGAGGTGAGCGAGGAGGATCTGCAATTCAAGGAAGTTGCCGAATACGTCAAAACCTCCCTCTCCGGCAAAGGCCTTTACGAGGCGCCCGATATTGAAAGCGCTGACATGATTGTGGATATTTCCTATGGAATCGGCGAACCACAGGTCGATTTCAAAACCTATTCCACACCGGTATACGCGGCGGTCGGCGGTGGATATCGGACTGTGTCGTCCCCTGTTGTCGGGTCGGATGGCAAGGTGCGGATGGTTACCACCACCATATATATCCCACCCCGCAAGGAACTCATCGGGATGGAAGAACAGATCATCCCCATTACCACCTATGAAAAATTTCTCCGCATGACTTCGCGCGAAAACGAGGATGCCGATGAAAGCGAAGGCCCCGTACAGGTCTGGAGCATTTATGTGAAAAACAAGGATGAAAGCGATGATCTGCGCAAATACATTCCGCTGATGGCGGCGGCCTCTGTCGACTATGTCGGAGAAAATACGGAGCAGCAGCAAGAGGTAAAGATCAAGGAGAGCGACGAGTCGGTTACTTTCATCAAAGAGGGTATGTAAATAAGGGAAGGCCGGATCGCCGCGGCGGGCGGATGGCGAGAATATTTTTTATTAATGCAAATTGAGTGAACTTCAGGAGGTAGGTTATGAAGCAGGATAGCGGAGCGCGTTGGATCAATATTTTCCTGCTTTTGGCGTTGGTTCTGGGGGGCGGATGCGCCACCACATCACACACTTTTAAAGTGAACGCCATGAAAAACCCGGAGGTCGAGGAGGGTAGGTCGTATCGCATTGTCAGCTCACATAAAAACACGGTCGATGAAACGGATTCCCAGTTCCAGGAAGTTTCCGAATATGTAAAAACCGCTTTGGCGGGAAAAGGCTACTATGAAGCCCCCGAGGCTGAGGATGCCGAACTGACCATCGATATCGCCTACGGCACGGCTCCCCCCAATATTTCTTTCAAGACGGTAAAAAACACAGCTGCTCCTGGCTCCATCCACAATCCCATTGGTAGCCGCACCGGCGGTGTTTCCCCTCGTTATCCGCGCGGGAGAATCCACCCCGCGAGCACCACCCCCATGGGCCAGCCTACCCATACTCCCCAAAACGAAATCGTTCCGGTTACCACCTACGAGAAATATTTGCAGATTACAGCCGTGGACAACCGCACGGGCGAAAGCTTTGAAGACTCTCCCCATGCCTGGCAGGTGACTGTAAAAAACAGGGATGAAAGTGATGACCTCGATAAATATTTACCCCTCATGGCGGCGGCCTCAATTGCTTATGTGGGGGAAAAAACGGAGAGCCAGGAAGTTATCACGGTGAAAGAAACGGACCAGGATGTTAACTTCGTCAAAGCGCGCGGCGAAGAAGTTGTCAGGGAGCAAAACGTCTCCAAGTTTCAATAGGGATTTCGCTTCGCTCGCTACAGGGTTGGGTGTCAGTCGCCCCTATAGGTATAGGGTGCCATCTTGCATCTTCCATCCAGAAACCTGCCACCTGATTTCTTGAAATGGATTTACAGGATCGTTTGCTTTGAGTATGAACTTTTAAATGAAAATTTATACTCCTGAAAATAGCCAGGATGTCTTCCAATCCAACACCCGTGAGATTCTCTCGGAATTGGTCGGCGCCGGGATCGAGGGCACGGCCTCCAAATATAGCATCGCCCATGTGAAAGTCATGCCGGGCGGTTTAACTCCCAAACACTATCATCCGGAGGTGGAGGAAACCTATTGCATAATCAAAGGCCGTGGCCTCATGACACTGGGCGGCGAAGAAGCCGAGGTGGGACCAGGAGATGTCATTCATATCAACCCGCCAAAACACCACAAAATGGTCAATTCATTTGAGGAAAACCTCGAAATGATCGTCATCTGCGCCCCATCCTGGACGCCGGATTGCACCGTTTGGCTGGAACAATGGCAGGACGGAGGCCTCGTGTCCCTGCAGTCCTGATTTTTGGCCAGGAATCTACCCGTGGACGAGATTTTCGATATTGTCGATGCCCATGACAGGGTGATCGGGCAGCAAATCCGCAGCGAGGTCCATCGTTTGGGGCTCCTGCACAGGGCCGTTCATATATTGGTCGTCAACCGGCAGGGTGAGATATTTTTGCAAAAACGTTCCATGAGCAAAGACAACTCTCCAGGCCTTTGGGACTCATCCGCCGCGGGCCATCTCGATACCGGCGAGGGCTATGACGAGGCCGCTGGGCGGGAATTGCAGGAGGAACTCGGCCTGTCGCCCGCCAAACCTCTGGAATTCCTCTTCAAGCTCGACGCCTGCCTCGCTACGACGGAGGAATTCGTGCAGGTTTACCGGACCGAAGATGAGGGACCATTCACACTTCAACCCGAAGAAATTGAATGCGGAGATTGGTTTTCTCCCGACAAAATCAACCAATGGATCGCGGAAAAACCCGGTGATTTTCCGGAGGCATTCATTCTTGTGTGGAAGATCTTTGCAGAACGTTATCTCTGAATTCCGGTTCGACAAATCTTTCCAAAACCGCTTCATTGGAATTTCCTGCCTTTAATTCTCAAAATCTAACAGGGCGTGCGCTTCTATGATCGTTAAAAAAGTCAAAGATCATCACATTATTACGAGTAATTCCTGCGGTAGCATCCATGAAATCCTCACGGACGAAGACTACGATTCCTTGAGCGTTGCCGTGCTGCCGGACAGCCAGCCGACAAAAGCCCATTACCACGAAAAGTTTGAAGAGATCTATTTTGTTCTCGACGGGTCGGTGAAACTAAAATTCCACAACCCGGAAAACGGACGCACCTGGAACGAGGAATTGAGCGCGGACGAGCTTTGCGTCATACCCAAATGCGTGCATCATGTCATCGAGGAATCCTCTCCGGGAAACCGGCTCTGCGTCATGTGCGTGCCCCGCTTTGTTGATGGGGATTTGATTCCTTCAGATATATTATAGGGAATGACGGAATTATTGGGATGCGTGACGATTTCTCATTATATCTTCAAGTCCCGACACCTGAAACCTGGCACCTTTACTCCACTTCCTTCGGGTTTGTATAGCTGCCTGTGTAAGGTTCCCCCGTGCATTCGACTCCGCAGGTGTGTTTCAATCGCGGAACCCTCGCGATGCACTCCAGCAATATGGGCCCCGACCCGGCGGTGATGCGCTGCACGCTGTTTTGCATATCCTCGAAGGTGAAGGGGCGCGTCCCCACGGCTGGGTTAGAGACGGAGTTAAGGAGAGCGAAATGGATTCCCAACTGCCGCGCGTAAATCGTTTCCGTGCCAACATTGTGACTCACCCAATCAGCCCCCATGGTGCGCATCATACGAATTTCGGCGGGAGTTTCAAAACGGGCCGGATCGTCTTGAATTATAACACCGGAAGTATGGATGCGTCCGTGGTAGCTCTTTTTGGATTCTTCCATGAGCAGCCTTCGCAGGTCCGGGCAGAGAGGCTCGGCAAAGCTTGGAAATACGCCTTTTCGCTCAACACCTGCCGCTCTTAACACATTTTGCGGTCTCTGGTTGGCATAAAGAATCAAGTCGTCTGCGATCAGCAAATCATCGAAATCATAACCGGTATTGATGGAACCTCCGGTGGCACCGCCGAAGGCATGGGTGACCCCCAATTGATGGAGAGCGGCCCAAGTTGTAACGAAGTGCCAGCCCTGTTTCTGATTTTCTTTTCTACCCTCCTCGCCGTGCATGCGGACATAGTAAAACGGCACATCTTTGTAGCGCATTCGGTAAATGGGCGGACTTTCACCGGACTTGGTTTGTACCGTAAAAGAGCCTTCCTCCTCTACCAAACCTTTGCCGAAATCCGGCGGGTAGCCGAAAGAAGTGCCGCCCACCACCGCAATGGTGGTTTTCTCCTCGGCTCCTAAATGGAACGGCATAGCGATAAAGGCCAATACCGCCAGTCCCAGATTAAAAATACAAAAGTGATTTTTTTGACGCATCATATACTCCATTATTTCCTCCTTGTGGATTCGATAGATTGTTCCATTTATCCTATTGTGTAAACATTTCATTTGCAACTGCCCGTGCAATGGGTAGAAAGTTGTTTTAGAGTCTATGCTTGCTTAGAACCTATCTGGCTTTGTTGAAAAGCTCATAGGAAAAACTATAGAGAAAAGGAAAATAGAAGTTGGGGCGATGAATAAAGGGACGCCAAAGGCGATAGAGGTTGTAGGCCACTCCAAGCAGGAGCGCTTGTTTGCGTTG
>JAJFLT010000244.1 GCA_021772555.1 Opitutales bacterium
CGGTCATACTCACGGCGGCCAAATTGTAATTCCATTTCTGGGAGCGCCTTTTGCGCCGGTGCAAGATCGGCGTTACATTGCAGGCCTCAACAAGTGGAAAGGCCGCTGGATTTACACAACGAGAGGGATTGGCAATCTATATGGCGTTAGACTGAATTGCAGGCCGGAAGTCAGTATTCTGGATTTGTTGTAGAATCGGATAAGAATGAGTTTAATATGGAACCTTGGCTACCGCCTATTCAACTGCCAAAGAGCAATAAAAAACATTTGTCCAGGCATCCCAATCTCCTATAGAACATTGAGATGCTTCTTATCCATTTTCGGATAAATTACATAAGTAACGCCCGATGAAATCATACAGTTGGATCATTAAAGGCGGTCGGGTTATCGACCCGGTAAATGGCATTGATAGTATTCGCGATGTGGCCATTGAGGCAGGGCAAATCGTGGCAATTGCGGAGGCTTTGGAATACGATGAAGCGGAACAGATATATGATGCCACTGGCAAGCTGGTGGTTCCGGGCCTCATCGACATTCATGTGCACGCCTATAATCTGGTCACGCCATTGGGTATAGATGCCGATCACTACTGCCTGGGACGAGGTGTAACGACTGCTGTCGATGCCGGCAGCGCGGGTTGTGATAATTATCCGGGATTCCGGGCATTTACCGTGGAACAGGCCAAGACACGTTTGCTTGCTTTTTTGAATATATCGCGCGCGGGTCTCGCCTTTGTCGGCCGCTTCGGGGACGATGTACCGAGAGAGCTGGATTTATTGAAGCTGATCCATACACAGGATTGCATTGATTGCATCGAATCCAATCGTGATCTATTAGTCGGAGTCAAGATACGGCTAACGGATACCGATATGGGTGATCAGGGATGCCATGAAGCAGCCGCTTTTCAAGGAGCCCAAGCGGCGGCTGAAACCACTGGCCTGCCTTTAATGACGCACCATAGTTTTTCGTCGGTGCCGTTGGAGGCATGTCCCGGAAAGTTGGAATCCGGCGATATCTATACGCATGTATATCATGGGTTTGCCAGTACGATTATCGATTTGGATACACGCCGCGTGCACCTAGCAGTCCGGGCAGCCCGCGAAAGAGGGGTGCTTTTCGATATTGGACATGGGTTCGGATCCTTTAACTGGACGGTGGGAGAAATCTGCGCCCAGGAGGGATTTTGGCCCGATCTCATCAGCACGGATTTGCACGCTCTAACCAGTGAGGGTCCTGCCTATGATATGCCTACAGTGATGAGCCGACTTCTCCACCTGGGCATGCCTTTGGGCGATGTGATTAAGGCATCGACCTTCAGTGCAGCGAAGGCAATCGGTTGGGAAAATCGTATCGGAACATTGGGAATTGGACGCGAGGCGGATATCGCCGTGCTTGAGCTAAAAGAGGTTGATAGAGAGCTTGAAGATTGCAACGCCCAGATGAGACGGATCAAACAACGCTTGATTACCCAGGCAGTGTGGCGCGCTGGCATACCTGGGCAGATCACCCGGCCACTCCATTTTCCCAATTTAAAAATGATCGAAAAAACCAAGGCCCGGTCGAGTAAAATGCTTATTCGTGATCCACACTAGAAAACGGATCGCCTTGGGGTGCGTTTTCCATTAGCCTTTTATCGACCTTTTGAATTTCGGCTTAGGGCAGCCCATACCCTATATTGGCCTGCCAGATTTCAAGAATACGCTCACCTTCATAAACGACCATATCTCGATGCAGTGCACACGTCATGCAACAATGGCTTGGGACTACATGAACAAGATCACCAATGTGAAGTTTGTGTCCGGGGAAGTGAACTACGGTGTGTTCCTCCGAGGCGAAGCCAGGGATTTCCGCTTCAGCATAATCTCGTAATCTGGGCGGCCCAAATTCGTGACCGATGGCCTTGCAACCGGCATTGATAACAAAATGATCCTGGCGAACGCTGACGACTCTTGCCAGTACTGTGAGGGCAATATCGAACTGATCTCGGACTTTTTCCTTATAACACCAGTCCATCGTAACATAGCTGCCGACCTGGAGTTCAGTAACACCCTCAAGAGATCCGGTAGAACGATAGGTGCCGGTGCTGCCACAGGAGAGGATTCGGCACTCGTGTTCCGCAGCCTCAAGCTGTCTTTTGGTGTAGATCGCCTTCTCTATGGAAGCAGTGGCGACCGTTTCTCTTTCGTCCGGATCTAAAATGCCGGTGGCGTGTCCCTCGTAGGCTTGGAGGCCATCGAGCCGTATCCCTGCCAGCGATGAGATTTGCCCGGCAAGTTCAACCGCTGCATTCCCCGGAGCAACACCGCACCGTCCCATACCGATATCGACCTCGATCAATACGCCGATTTCAATACCTCGGTTTCTTGCCGCCCGAGCGATCGCCCGGACATTTTCGAAGTCATCGATAGCCACACGAACGTTCGCCCGTACGGCCAGTTCGGCGAAACGGGAGATATCCGCTGCACCGACAATTTGATTGGCAATGAGGACGTCTTTGATTCCTCCATCGACTAATGATATTGCCTCTACTACCGTTGCCGCAGTCATGCCCACACATCCTCCCACAGCCAACTGCTTGCGCGCCAGCGGCACACGTTTGTGGTTTTTGAAATGCGGTCTCAGCCGGACCTGCTTATCTTGCACGAACTGAGCTGCTCGGTTGATATTTCGTTGTGCAGTAGGCCAATCGAGCATCAGCGCTGGTGTATGTAGATTATAAATCGACGATAGTTGCGAGGGCATGGTCTGAGGTGTGCTGGGTTTGTTGGACACGGGATTCTCTTATTTTTGTTGTTGTTGGTTCATGCCCGAAGGGCTCCAGCGCATCTGGGCGCGAAGCCGTCTGGCATCGGCCACCGTGGCGTTACAAACAACATTCATCTGCGAATTTGAGATAGGTTCTGGTGAGTCAGGCAGCTTGGTTTGGTAAAGGGTTTTGTATGCTGGGTGTCCCCATGGATGGGCAATTATTTCCTTCACCCTGTTGATACTGCTGGTTCTGCCAACTCTTTATAAATGGTTCGTCATCCGAGTCGAACGCGAATGCGGAAAATAATTTCTCAAACCCGTTAGAATGAAAAAATGGAAGTAGTAGAGCAATAGACTTGGGCCTGTTCCATCCGGTTATTTCGTAAGGAAAACGGTTAATTGATTGACTATGTAATTCTTAATTGTTTTTCTATCAATGTAAACGATTTCATTGTAAATAGCAATACTATGAAATTGAAAATATTAAAATTACTTTACCCATTGATTGATAATAGGTTATGATGTTATAATTATGATTTTGTTGTATATCAAATGATGGAGTTTGATACCTTGAAGGAAAAACAAAAAAACGTCCAAATAAATGGAGCTATGGCGAGCACTGATGCACAGTTTCCCGGTGAGATAGGTTCTAGTAAAATAGGTGTGTCGAATTTAGAGGGTAACGAAAGGAGAAATTTATGGCTAAAACGAGGATAAACGTTGGAGTTGTAGGACTGGGCCGTTTGGGTGGAAAATATGCTGAATATTGTGCTTTTCAAATTTTCAACGCGAATTTGGTTGCGGTTTCCGACGTCATGGAAGGAGTCGCGAAAACTTATGCTGATAAACTCAACGTTCCAAAGTGGTACGTTAATTATCACGACCTGCTGGGTCAAAAAAACGTTGATGCGATAATTGTGGTTACGCCAACGCATCTGCACAAGCCCGTGGTTGAAGATGCCGCCCATGCGGGAAAGGCCATCTTTTGTGAAAAACCGTTATCTTTGGTCCTTGAAGATTCGGTGGCTATGCAGCAAACGGTGGAAGAAACCGGAATATTCTTTCAAATGGGCTTCATGCGTCGATTTGATCCGGGCTATGTTAGTGCGAAGAATAAACTGGATGAGGGATTGATCGGCGATCCCATCCTCTTTAAATCAACTTCTCGGGATAAATCACGGCCCAACCTCGATTACCTGAAACCGGAAAATAGTGGCGGCCTTTTTATCGACATGGGGATCCATGATTTTGATATTGCCCGCTGGATGCTGGGAAACGTGAAGAGTGTCACCAGCGTTGGAGGCGTATTGGCATACCCTGAAATGAAGGGCATCGGTGATTTTGATAACGCGATTACTAGTATAAATTTCGAAAGTGGCGCCCTTGGTGTCATTGATATGTCCCGAAACGGAATTTATGGTTATGATATTCAGACCGAGATCCTGGGAACCAAGGGCAGTGTACGAATAGGATATTTGCGCGAAACACCGTTGCTTGTCATGAAGGACAATGTAATCGAACATGACACGGTGCCTGGATTTTATGAAAGATTTGAAATCGCTTACGTCGCTCAACTTCGGAATTTCGTAAATAACTTAGTAAATGACCGCGATCCACCCATAACGGCTGGTGATGGCGTCGAAGCATTAAGAATAGCACTGGCTGCGACTCGTTCCTGCCATGAAGATTGTCGGGTGGAAATAGATTGAGATCGAGTGCGGGAAAGGAAACAGAATTTATGGCAAATATTTTGAGTTTTTTTACGACCGGGGCCAACCAACCCGCTATTCAAGATGCTAAAACGGTGGACGAACTTTTCCGCCGCAAACGGTTTTCCGTGATGATGGCCATCACGGTTGGTTATGGTATCGCCTATACCTGCCGGCTCGGCATGTCGGTCGTAAAAAAACCTATCATTGATGGAGGAATATTCACGGCGGAAGAACTAGGCATGGTAGGGTCTGCTATTTTTTACGGTTATGCCTTTGGCAAACTGATTAATGGCTTCCTGGCCGATCATGCTAACGTA
>JAJFLT010000245.1 GCA_021772555.1 Opitutales bacterium
CAATCTACTCCACCCGGCGGTAGCTGAGCATGGTAAAGAGGAAGTTCATCTGCGCGGCGGAGAATCCTTCGGCTGTGAAATAGGTCGGGGTCCGCCCCACTTCGGCGGGAAACTCGATGAGATTGCCGAAAAGACCTCTGGCCTCCACTTTTTCCACCAGCGATTTGATTTTCAAGGCGGAACTATCCTTGCTTACGAGCACGCCCACCGCGCTTTCCTCATTGGCGAAAGTAAACAAATCGAAATGCTCCTCGATCGAATAAACGCGGGACGGTTGTTTCCCCTCCAGATGCCGCATCATATTGGAAAGCGCGCTCGCATTCGGATTCAGACGGCCATCCACGTTGAAAATGCGGGGTCCCGGTTGCCAGAGGTCTTCGAAAGGGTCAATGGCGTAGCCGGGAACGAAGATGCGTTCCACTTTTGCCGATAAAAGAGACAGGTAAAAATGCACCGTGGCGGCCGCTTCTGATTTAGCGTCGGCAACGCCCAAAACGGGCACAACATGCTCATAAAAATTAAAAATACGGGAGGGATTGGCGCGGGCCTGCACCTGCCAAAATTTTTCCAGCCCCGGCATTTGATCGTCCAACCAGGAGATATCCTCATCCAGCCTTTCCAGGGGGGACGCCTTCTCGAAATCATCCTGAAAACTGATCGCATCGGCTTGGGCAATGATTCCCACCGCCAGCAACTCACGGCCCTTCACGCGGTCGCCGTTGAGATTGAGATCGACCGTCACTCGGGCGGTTGGCGCGCGCTCCTTGATGGCCTCATAGGCTGTCCTTTGCATGGCTACATAATCTTCAGCGCTGCTTAGGATCGGTTGAATTTCTTTTCCGGTTGAGCCCTGAGAAGCGGAATCGATATCGCTTTCCGAGGGGTCCGGCAGTGTTTTCAGAGTGAGGGCGGAAAGTGTGCGCTCGGAGTAGGCTGAGGGCCAGGGCTCCCAGGCCCGGATAACCCCTTTAAACCGGTTGACCGTTTCTCCAACATATTGGAACCAGGACTCCCTGTCAGCGGGTAGAAGAGGTAGATCGAGCGGGAAATCCTCGGGCTGTTCGAGAGCCCAGGCCGGGGCCGGCCCCAGAATGGCCAAAACTTCCATGCCCAATTGCTGATAGACCGAGCTGGCCATGTCCGCTTTTTCAAACACCTTACTGTCCGGTTCGGGGGCGGCATTTTTCCAGGTAAAATTTCGCGTGTCGCGCACCCATTTAAATCCCAATGCTCTGGCTACGCCGATTTCCTCGGCCCGCTCGCTGATGTGGGCAACCTCGATCCCGAAGGGTGAACCCCGGGCAGGCTGGTTCGGATTGGCCGGCACCCGCACCCGATGTAAGAGTGCCTCCGCCGGACGCGAAACCGCTTTGTCATCATCTCCCCAGGCCTGTAATTGCAACCGGTAGGAACCGAGCGGCGGCTCATCCAGATCCTTCAACAAAACCGTGCGGCTGATCGGTTTGCTGCCGGTCACCTTCAGTGGGCTGAGGTGATATTGCCGCCCGTCAATATCGAAAAGGGTTCCGGTCACCTCCCGCGCCATGGTGAGCGCGCCATAGATGGTGACGCGTACGGCCATTTGCTCACCCTCGAAGCCAATCCCCATCGGGTTCAGCGGCTGGGCCACTATTTCCACCGGACCGGTGCGGGCCAGGGGGGTCATTTGGCCAGCCTTTTCCACCTGCAACCCATCCACCCAAACGGGTTCCACCGAGTGGGAAACAATATGCGCCAGATAATAGCCGGCTATATCGATTTCCAGGGGCACGGTGGTGCTGTATCTTTTCCACTCCTTGTCGACGACCACCCGTTGGTGGAAAGGATAAATCTTCGGATTGGCCAAAGGAGGCGCCAGGATCAAGCTGAGCCTCTGCCCCCGCACACTACCTCTCAAATACAGACTGAGGGTGTACTCTCCTTTTCCATTACCCGAAAAAGGGGCCGTCAAAGAAGCCCCTTCTCCTGCCCACTTCAACGATGGCATACCGGTGGGCCCGATTTCCAAACCATCGGAATATCGATACTCGGCGTTAAGTAAAACCCAAGGGGCATGCACCCCGTCGGGAAACGAACTGGAGGGCAAAAGATTGGGCGATTCCTCGCGAATCACGGGCAGCACGGCTCCCTTTTTAGTCCTGTAAGGCTGCACATAAAAAGCATCGAATTCGATGCGGGCCTCTTTATCGATTTCCACGTAAAAACGGGCCTCCGGATCGTCCACCGTGGCTTGCACGACGACTTCTCCGCTCGACCAATCGAGGGGACAGGGGATCGGTTGCTCAAAATAAATTATCGCCGGTTCGGAATTGGAACGCAGACCGATCGTAATAATGGTGGGATTATCGCTGCGCAGGGTAAGCCCCATTTGCAGCACTCGCCCTTTCTCAATGGGGATCGGTTGATACTCGAGAACGGCGCTATCGCGGCCCGGCGAGACAACCTCCATGCGCAAAGCCTTTTCCCCTTCCCGCACATCGTCATAAACCGGCCCGTAAAAAACCACGGCCCCCGGCCCGGACACATCGCTCCAGCCCTCCGGTAAAGTCCCCAGCAAATTTTCCAACGGTCCCCGAATTTCTGTAAAACGGCTTTCAAAGTTTTCTTCGACAATGCGCCTCAATTCATTTTGCGGTTCCTCCGCCGCGGCGGGAGCTTGCTCAGGAGGCTCGGACGTGCTTTCGGTCTCCTCCCCGTTAAGATTGGGCAGGCCGAGCCCAACCGAGAGAAGCCCGATGATCCCTAGATACCCAATCTGATCAGAAAAACCCATTTTTAAGCGACCAATGCCTTCATACGACTTCGCCCCAAGAGAAACAAACCTATAATGTGTTGTCAGCGCCTGCCCCTTTCTGTTCCACCAATAAAACGAATCTCGTATAGAACCTATCTCAAAATCGCAGATGAGTGATGTTGGTAGCGCCCCGGTGGCAGATGCCATCATGAGTTTGAGATAGGTTCTAACCACCGGCTCAATGACCTTGACCCATACTCGCTTGAAGAATTACCTGTAGCTTTGGAGCGATGATATGATTATCCGACGTAAAATTGAGCGGCCAGAGGAGGATTTCCCCATGGCGCCCATGATCGACATGGTTTTTCTACTGCTGGTGTTTTTTATGTGCGTGAGTACCCTGGCCCGGTTTGAAAAAAGCGCCCCCATCGATCTTCCGGAGTCCGGACAAAGCCGGGTGGCCGATAATTTCCAGGGGCGGGGCATCCTCTCGCTGGACAAGGAAGGGGTCGTTCATATCGGACCGCAAACGGTGGCTCGTGACGACCTGCCGGGTTATCTGCGGGAATCCCTCGCCCGCAACCCCGCATTGAAAATACAGCTCCGGGCGGATCGGCAAACACCTTATGCGGATATTAAAAAAGTCCTCCAAATCTGCGCTCAAACCGGTGCCTACGAAATCATCTATTCCACCTACCAGAGTCGTTAGTAATTTAGCATGGCTGTTTGAGCAAATACTCCATGATCCTTTTAAAAAAGAAACCCGGACCAAAGCCCTCCATCCCCATCGCGCCGATGATCGATGTGGTTTTTCTGTTGTTGATTTATTTCATGGTTTCAGCCTCCCTGCACCGGCAGGAAGCGGATATATCATTTCAACTGCCGGGGGTCGTGGAGCAAAGCGAGCCGCTGGCCATGCCCGACGAACAAGTAGTGGAAATCAGCGCTCAAGGCCGCGTGGTGGTCAATGACTACACCTACGATTTCCCCGGAGCGGCCCGCTTTATGGAATTAGCCACCATGCTCAAGCGATACAGGGAAACCAGTGATGCCACCCGCACGGAAGCCCGCGTGACCATTGCCCCGGATGGAGTCGTCACGCACCAAACGATTGTCAAAGTATTGGACGCCTGCGCATTGGCCGGCATCGAAAGCGTAAATTTCGCCCTGCTGGAAGAAGAATTCGGGTCGGGCTTTTAGAACCCAATGAAAAAAGAAGTCAGTGTTGGCGAAAACCTGAATCAGTTCGTTCTCTTCGCTTTTGATGACGGGGCGATACCCTTGCGCAAAGGATTGCGGCTACACCTCAATAGTTTTTATAGCCGGCCATCCGATACCGTTCTCTCATTGGGCGACCCCGGAGATCCAGATGATCGCATCGTCACCTACTACGGAACAGTGCGCCGGGTAAATGATGAACTCTGGATGTGGTACCTCGGGCAGGGTTCGCAGGATGAAAATTGGTATCATCGGATGTGTCTTGCGCGCAGCAAAGACGGCCGCGTGTGGGAACGGCCAAAACTCGGTCTCGTCGACTACAACGGCTCCAAAGCCAATAACCTTGTCGACATTATTGACGGAGATCCCATCCAGACGGCGGTCGTGTTCTACGAACCGGATGACCCCGACGCCAGCCGGAGGTTTAAGATGATTTTCGAATCCCGACGGTATGATCGCCAGATAGCGGTTGCCTATAGTGAGGACGGGATTCGCTGGCGGGAGGGGGGCCGAAACCCGGTTGGCCCCATGCTCGAGATGGCGGGAGGGACTCGGTATAACGGGGTCTACTACGTCAACGGACAGGGCGGATCGCACTGGTCGGCGGGAGACTGGTGCCGAAAGCTGGCAACACACATTTCCTACGATTTCGACCACTGGAGTGAATCTTCCTGCCTGGGATTGCGCCGCGACCCGTTGCCGCCCCGACCGACCAAGTACGGCCTGCTCAATGGACCCGAAATCACGACGGGGGCGAATAATGGCCCCCAGGTGCATTTGGGCGCGGCCCTCTGGAACCGTGGCAATGTAATCGTCTCCTTCTATGGCATGTGGAACGGCCATCCGAGCAATGATCGCCGCCTCGTCTGGATGAACCTGGGACTTGCCATCAGTAATGATGGTCTCGTTTTCAGGGAACCGATCCCTGATTTCCCTATCGTCGCAGCCAGTGAAACAGGATACGCTCTTCCGCCTGCGGAAATCACCCTCCAATATCCGGCCCTGGTCCAGGGTCAGGGATTCGAAAACGTGGGAGAGGAGACGCTTTTCTGGTATTCACCTTGGCCGGAGGGAAAGAGTGACGGGATCCGGTTGGCCACCTGGGAACGCGATCGGTTAGGCTATTTGCAGCCCTTTACCGGGCCGGGATCGAATCCCCATTTTATTTCCGCTCCGGTTGATCTCAAAAATGAGAGGTCGCGAATTTCTCTCAACGTGGCGGGGATTTCTCAATATTCCAACGTAACGGTCTCCCTGCTCGACGAACGACTGCGGGTTCTGGACGGTTTCCGCGCCAGCGATTTTATCCCACTGGAAGCATCAGGCCTCTCCCAGGAGGTTGCCTGGAAGGGCCAACCTGTAATACCTGTCGATGAACCGATTCGAGTTTGCGTGGACTTTGGCGGCGTAAGGCCTGAAGACCTGAAACTATATGCCGTGTATTTGAATGAAACCGAATAGTCTTGATAGACACAGATAATTGGTGCGCTAAAGAATAAGCAAAATGGATATAGTAGCCTATAATAGAGCCGCCTGGAACAAAGAGTCGAGGGAGGGCAGTCGCTGGTGCCAGCCAGTTAGTCCTGAGGAAATCCAGGTAGCACGGGAAGGGAAATGGAGCGCTATTCTTACTCCAAACAAGAGCGTTCCTTCAGAGTGGTTCGGCGACCTGAAAGGAAAGAATGTTTTGTGCCTGGCCTCTGGAGGCGGTCAGCAGGCTCCACTCCTGGCCGCGGCAGGAGCAAGCGTTACGAGTTTCGATAATTCGGATGAGCAATTGGCCAAGGACCGTTTTGTGGCGGACCGCGATTCGCTCGATTTAAATACAGTGCAGGGTGATATGGCTGATCTATCTGCCTTCGAAAATGAATGCTTTGATCTCATATTTCACCCAGTTTCGAATGTATTTGCCGAGAATCTTGAACCCGTTTGGAAGGAATGCTTTCGTGTTTTGAAATGGAACGGACGTTTGTTGTCGGGATTCATGAATCCAATGTATTTCCTGTTCGATCATGAAGAAGCCGAAAAAACAGGGGTTCTGCAGGTCAAATATTCCTTGCCTTTTTCTGACCTGAAAAGCCTTTCCGAGGAGAAGAAAGAAAAGATAGTTAAAGAAGGATGGCCCCACCAGTTTGGACATAACCTGGAAGAGCAAATTGGGGGTCAAATCGCAGCGGGCTTCGTCATTTGTGGTCTCTATGAAGACTATTGGGATGAAGAGGCTACACTCTTGAACCGATATACGCCGGTCTATATATCAACGCTTGCAATGAAAATACGGATCGAGCAAATCGCTTCAGCCAACGTGGACAAACCGGACGATTGAGCCGTGTTTCCATAACCCGCGAAGTGGGCTTTCATCATCTGCGTCTATCCATGGTTTCAGGGAATAGGGGAAGTTCAATGCATTTCCTTAAAACCGTTTCAAAATCTTGAGTTGGCAAATATGAAATATATCCATCGACCTCTTTTTTAACTGTTTGCCAGTTGGCGGCGTTTAGTGCCTCTTGTGCAAACATGAATGCTCCGCCGATACAAAATAAGGGTGAAACGGGTGGTGTCTGGAGGCCTGATTTTCCGTTTTCCCCTGCCCGCTTTCCTCTTTTCTATGGGTGGGTGGTCGTTGTAATGGCTACTTTGGGGCTTATCGCCAGTATCCCCGGCCAGACCATAGGGTTCAGTGTTTTTGCCGAAATCTTGATTGATGAGCTGGGGCTGAGCAGGGTTCGCCTGAGTGCAGCCTATTTTTTGGGAACAGCCATCAGCGGGCTCCTTCTGCCCCGTGGAGGCCGACTCCTGGACCGATTGGGCATTCGTAAAACAATGGTCATTTCGGCACTGGCTATGAGCCTGGTGGTGACTTACCTGAGCTTTTCCGACCGCATTGCTGGGGTTATTGCTTTTCTTTTGGGAAATCCGGATACCTGGCTCATTCCTTTTCTGGTAATCGGGCTCGGGTTCTTCATGGCGCGGTTTTTTGGACAAGGCATGCTTATGATGACCTCCCAGGCCATGATCGGCAA
>JAJFLT010000246.1 GCA_021772555.1 Opitutales bacterium
GAGGAACAATTGATGCTCCTCCGCTACCGGGAATCCTTTTTTCAAAAGGTTGCCCCCAAGGAGACCATGCTGGCCGGGCCTGGAATCGATTTTAAATTAAATATTTAATTATTTTTCCGATAAATCAGCAGGTTTCTATTAATCTTCATGAACTAATTGGATCGGAGCAGCCGACTTTATATTGAAATGCCAAATTTGACAAAACTTACGGATCAGGAGATAGCCAGTCGAATAAACGACTCGCCCCAATTAGCCTCCCTGCGCAGCATCAATACGGCACTGGGGGAATTGATTAATGCCGAGAACAGCTTCACTTCTCAAATCGCGGAGATCATTCGCCGAGATCCATCCCTTACGTCACGTTTGCTTAAACTGGTCAACTCCGTCTTTTTCGGTTTGTCCAGGCAGGTGAACAATATCGAGGAAGCCATTTTTTATCTCGGCTTAAGGCAAATTCGAGAATTGGCCCTAGCCACGCCGGTAATCGAAGATTTTGAAAACCTCTCGACCGGTACACCGCAAATTAATTGGCGTGACCTCTGGCAGCATAGCATCGGCTCGGCGATTTGTTCACGGGAAATCCTGGCTGTCGCCAATGTCACCTACGAAGACGAAACCGACTACATTGTCGGGCTAGTCCATAACGTAGGGAAAATTGTAATGGCCTTTTGTTTTCCTGATGAATTGGAAGAAATTTGCTCCCACCCGGTACATTCTACGGAAGATTTTTGCCGCCTGGAAAAGGAGGTAATCGGTTGGGACCACGCCAAGATTGGCTCCTATTACTTAAAGAGGCATCGCATGTCGCCGGAGATCGTGGAAGCGACCCGTTTTCACAACGATCCGGAAAAAGCCCCTAAATACAAAAAAACCAGTGCCGCTGTGCAAGTTGCGGACCATATGGTACGCACAGCCGGAATTACCGGTTTGGAAAAAACCGAAAAACCCACTGAAGAAGATTGGATGAAGTTGCCTGGCTGGAAAATTCTATTTGGATTCAAAAAGTCCGAACAGGAATTAAGCGCCGCAAATTTGCGCCATACGGTTGACCGATTACCCTCGATCTTAAAGGGACTGGTCTGATTTCGGGTCAATAACCCATCAACGGCAAAAAGCCTTGAAAAATCTGCTGCGTGAGCCGCCTGGTTCTACTCTTATCTGAAAAGATTTACCGCAGCGCGGGCAAAATCCCATGTAGGCCTTTTGCCTGGCATTCAGGTAGAGCCGCCCATAAACGGAACATTGGACAAAATGTACTCCTAGGTACGGGCGCGCTTTGGATTTAGACTCTGGTTGCTTTTTGAAAAGCATGGCGTCTTTGTATATTTCACCCACAAACTGCATTGGCGAAATGTAAATAGCTCAGCCCGCTCAAGGGACCGAGACCGTATCAATTTTTTTATCCACCGCCAATTGCTGTAAGGCCCCCAAAGCCGGGGCAGGAAGGTTATCTCTGCTCAAGGCATTTTTATCGGATTCTGCTGGCGGTTTGCGGAGGACCGCTTCCTCATTCGCCCGGCCGATTGACTCCAGTATTTCTTTGCGGTAAATAGATACGTCGCGCGGAGCTTCGATGCCAATCTTGACGGTTTCTCCATCGACCCGGGTTACACGAATTTCGATATTTTCGTTGACGATAATCGATTCGTTGACTTTTCGAGACAAAATAAGCATGGCGTGTGAAAACCCCACATTAATTTAGTAATTCAGCTTAATCCTGGCTTTCGAAAAGCAAATGGCGAGAAGAATATTCGTCGTAATTTTCTATAACCACCTGTTTGCCCCGGCGACTCCATTTATTGACCACAATGGGCCCGGTTAAATTGACGCAAACCCTGTGTTTGGGAGTTTCCTGAAAACTAACGATATTGAAAAGAATGGCGTCCTCAGGAGAAGCAATTTCCAGAAACTCAGCATCCTGACTGCTTATTCCAACATTATAATCAGCGACCGTGCCGTAAGGTTGTATGACTAAAAATGCGATATCGACATCTCCGGTTGATTGCAGCCACATGAACGGACGCTGATCCACCCGGTATAATATCTCCAATTGCCTTAACTCTGGAAAACCGACCAGTCCCTGGGGCAAATCGATTATGTTACTGCCGGAAGAATTTTCCTGCAAAGTCGTTTTTTCAGTTTCAAATTTCATTTCCTGCACTTCTCCTTTATCGGTAATACTTTAATACATTTAACATTATTCAAATAAAGTCCAAAATCGACCTACCCATCAAACGAGATCCGCTTTGCATGGTCGCCTGCAAGGCGAGTTGGATTTGGTTCAATTCCACCAGCAGCTTGGTAAGATCCCCATCCGCTTCGGCGCTGATCTGCGTCTCCAGCAGGGTAAAACTGTCGTTGTCTTGAGCCTTGGCAACTTCAAGCCGCAGTTGGGTGGCCCCCATGTCACTGATAGCCAATAAAATATCGTCCTCCGAAGAAATTAGATCGGTTCGAGTGGTGGCCACGGCGCTTTTGTCAGCTGCTTTCAACGCATCGCGCAAACTCACGGTTTTATTCAAGAGGTCAACAAACTTGGCGTTGTGGGAAGGATCCAGATGAACGGATATTTTGGTCCCTTGGGCGACAAAGAATTCTGTATTGGTGTTTGAACCCACATAAGAGGCGGATGTTATTTGTCCATCCACATCGCGCACCACATCCAGTGGCGCCGTCTTGCTATCGTCGCCTGAGAAAATGTGTTCGCCTTTATAGGTAGAATTGCCCGCTTGCAAAATCTGCTCAAGCAATTGATCGATTTCACCGCCATAGAGGGCCATATCAGAGTCCTTGGTCAGTTCACCGGCCCTCGTAGCAATCTCCAATATACGTGTTGTCAGGTTGCTCATACTCTCGAGAGCCCCTTGGCTGATATTGGTTATGGCCTCTCCCTGAACATGGTTCCTTCGATATTGCACCATCAAACGCTTGTCTGACTGCATTTGCATAATTCGATCGACCGCCGCAGGATCGTCATCGGGTAAAGTTACTCGCTGCCCTGAAGAAATCTGCTTTTGCAATTCCACCTGTTGGCCACTCAACCGCTGGACCTGGTTGACCAGTGTATCCGTAAATGTGCTATTGGTTACTCTCATCTTTATAAATGTTCAGCCTGGTTTTATCTATGGGACTTTTAGCGGATTAAACCGGACACTACGACCTCAAGCATGTTATTGATTACATTGATAACCCGGGCTGAAGCCTGAAAAGCCCTTTGAAATCGAATCAAATCGGTCATCTCTTCATCGAGCGAAACTCCGCTCACGGAGTTGCGTTGTTCCCGTAAAAGATTCTCCACCAGCATCTGGTTTTCCAGTTTCTCTTCTACACCGGATATTTCCCTGCCCACCCTTGTGGCAATTCCCGCAATGTGATTGGACGCCGTTCCATCAATGAGATCCCCACCGGCAATGGAAAATTGTCGGGTTCCGATTTCCGCCACTGCCAAGGCGGTTTCATTGGCTCCGGACGATGTCGTTGTCGTTGCAATAATAGAGGACGCACTGAGAGTTGTATCGAGGGAAAATGTACCCGCGGTAAGTCCGGCAGCGTCAAAAAAGTTGTTTCCCGTTCCCAACGGATTGTAAGCTTGGTTCACCGCAGTTGTTACTTGATTGGCCAATAAATCCAGATCGGCGCGCACCTCGGCCAATACATTGTCTTTGATTTGCAATGCTCCGTACAAAGATCCTCCGGTTAACTGCAACGCCACCGATGACTGCCCGAACGTCACATTCGTCCCGTTGAAACTCATCGTTCCCTTTATTTTACCACCATCCAGCATGACGACATCATTCCCCCCCGTGTCCTTGCCCACTATTTGAATCAAACTGCTGTTTTCCGACGACGCTCTAATCTCGAAACTGGTTAATTCGGCTAATTTCTGCAAGGCGGTCTGCCGCTGATCCCGCAAATCCACGGCCCCTCCTGGCTTGCTCACTTCAAAGCGGCCAATGAGCGCATTCAAGCTGGCGATATTTTCAATAATGGTAGTGATTTCGGTAATGTCCTGATTGACCTGGGTGTCAATGTCGGCATCGATAGTGATCAGACGCTGGTCCACCCCGTTGAATTTTTCCGCCAGAATATCAGCTTTTTGAAATAACACCTGTTTGGCTGCGGCATCATTGGGAGAAGCCGCCAACTCGTGAAATGCGTTGAAATAGTCATCCAGTGATCCCGAGATTCCCGCCGATCCCAAAGCATTGGAGATGCTACCCTCCAAAGTGTCCACATCGCCCTGTCGGTTGATGGATTCACCAAGGGTGCTTTGCAGGCGATTCAACACCGAACTTTGGGCCTCCAGGGAACCCTTCAACATGATTTCCCGCACGATTTGCTGGTCGAGCAAGACATCGCGGATTTGCTGTATCCCAGTAGCTTCCAAACCCAGGCTTTGAACGCCCAGATCCGTTTTCATGGTCCCCTTGTCGCCCAGGATGATCCGCTGACGGGCGTAGTCGGGATTATTTACGTTGGCCAAATTGCGTCCGGCCAAATCCGCGCCGGCCGAATGGGCGTTCAAAGCCCGCGTATTGGTAAGAAGATTGCCGAGTAAACCAGACATTGTAATTACCTCCCGAACTCAGGCCGTAAACCGAACATTGTTCAACATGGAAGTCGTCTCCAGATTCAGATTGCCTTCCCTGTTATAAGTTTTCGTAACCGCGCGAGGTTGCACAATACGCATAATCTGCTCGATCAGTTCATAGGCGCGGGCCAGCAGCATACGGTTTTGCCCCGATTTGTGCTTGATTCGTTCGAGCATGGCGTTAATCCGCTCGATCAATGCTTGCAATAACGGCCTGGCAGGTTCGGGGAAAAAGGGGATCAATTCGCTCAAGGTGGCCTCCGCTTCCAGTTCATGCTCCTGGACGGCATATTCCGCCAATTGCTCACGTTCATAGCGAGAGCGACTGGTTATTTCCAATTGTTCCTCGATCGACTTGTTCAGGCTGATGAGACTCTCGGAATCGCGGCCCAGTATCCCTTTTTGTTGTTCATCAAGCAGGTTCATCAAACCTCCATATTCCTGGAGTTCCAGACGCAGAGCATC
This sequence comes from Opitutales bacterium, assembly GCA_021772555.1. GTDB lineage: Bacteria > Verrucomicrobiota > Verrucomicrobiia > Opitutales > UBA2987 > JAJFLU01. Next base: position 5,057 of record JAJFLT010000246.1, read on the forward strand.
TACCAGAGACTCCCAGCTCAAGGTTGCGGATTCACTCTTCATAATTTTACTCAAAACCTTTCTCTAGTTTGGACGATAGCTGCATCTGTAATAAATTAGAAATGCCCATCACTTCGCTTTGACCTATCTTTTCGGCCAAAACATCGGTTAACAAATAACGGTAAATTTCCTGCCGGCTTCCCGACTCCTCCAAAAATCCCTTGAAAACCGGTTTGAGTGCATCTTTGAGAAATTGCCGCACCAGCAGACTCTCAAAACGAACGGCCGCTTCACCCAGTTTCTGCTCTTCGCTGATATGCTGAGAGGCAGCCATTCTCTCCAGACTGGATGTATCCAAAATGGTTGCTGGTATGGGCGTCGTATTCACTTTTTCAGATAATTAATTTATAATGAGTTCGGCCTGCAAGGCGCCTGCTTTTTTCATCGTTTGTAAAATCGAAATCATTTCGCGGGAAGAGACCCCCAAAGCATTCAGAGCCGTTGTCAATCGCTCGATGGTGGGCAAATCTTCAATCACCTTGAAGCCGCCTTTGACCTCCTTGACGGAAGTTTGCGTGCTGGGCAAAACAACGGTCTCGCCAGTCTCACTGACGGGTGCCGGCTGGCTCGCTTCCAGATTCGAGGAAATGGTGATGGTCAAGGACCCGTTGCTCACCGCCACACTGGCTATGCGCACATTATGAGTCGCCACAATCGTGCCTGTTCGTTCGTTAATGATAACTCGTGCCGTCAGGTCCGGTACGGCTTCAAGACTACCCAAACGGGCCAGAAAATTTACTTCCTGCTGATGAAATAATTCCGGAACCTGAACATTTACAGAGCCCGAATCGAATGCCTTGGCCGTACCGGGAAATGCATTATTAATGGACTCGGCCACTCTCACCGCGGTCGTGAAATCCGGATTCAGAAGTAAAAGATTAATGGCCCCGTTTTGTACGATTTCCGAACGCACTTCACGTTCCACAATAGCCCCACCGGTGATGATCCCGACCGTTGGATGATTCTGTTGCACGGTGGCCCCGCCCGGCCCTCCCGAACCTCCAATAAATCCTCCGACTGCAATCGGACCTTGGGAAACCGCGTAAACTTTATCATTGGCGCCCAATAACGGCGTTTGCAACAATACACCACCCTGTAGCGTATCGGCGTCACCAATCGAAGAAACCGTTACGTCGATTCGAGATCCCGCCTTGGCATAAGGCCCGATATCGGACGTTACCATAACTGCCGCCACATTATCGGCCTTGATCGTTTCGGCCGGTACTTGGATGCCAAATCTCTCCAGGAAATTAGAGATGCTTTGGATTGTATAAGTAAGAGTGCTGTCACCGTTTCCGGCCAGGCCGACTACGATTCCATAACCTACAAGCTGGTTGTCGCGTCCCCCCTCAACAACCGTCAAATCCTTGATGCGGGAGCCGTACAAGGAATTTACCGCGACCATAATCACGATGAAAATCGCCAAGGTTGATTTATAGTTCAACACAGTGATTACACTTTATCCTAAAACGGATTGACTAAGTCGTTGATTTTGTTCAACCAACCTTTTTTCTGACTGGCGGTAAGGCTTCCCTCGGTCACCGTTTCTATGCGGGCATCGGCAATGGAGCTGGAAAATACGGTGTTGCCGGGCGTAATATCTTCCGAGCGCACAATCCCGTGTAAAATCATATAGTGAGTTTCTCCGGAGAACGACACAACCCTGACTCCCTCCAGCACCAAATTGCCATTAGGCAGGGTGTCAATAACGGTCAGGCTCGCACGGCCCGAAAATGATTGCTGATTGGAAACATTCCCCCCGCCCTCGTAGGAATTGTCTCCCGTTATGTCCGTTTTGGGTAGCTCGCCATTATGGGTACCGAATCCGCTGGTCGCTGGTGAAAACAGGAATTGGTTAATTTCATTGGCAATGGAACTTTTCTTGCTCGTGGTTGTTCGCTGCGTATTGGCCATGGTCGAACTTTCGTCAATGACCACAGTCAGGATATCACCGGCCCGGGAAGCCTTTCGATCTGCAAACATGCTGCGTTCCCGGCTGTTTTTCTTCGTCCATAACGATTCACCAAAAACCGCATTATACGAATTTGGAGCAAGAACGAAAACGCCCATTAGGAAAACTTTAAAAATATACTTTAACTTTGCTATCATCGATTACCTGAGCTTGGATGTTTTTTCTGGAATTAATATTCCTGATGGAGATAAATGCATCCCTGATGCCATCTTCCAAAGCCTGCCCTTTCATACTGATGTACATTTGACCTTCGGATGCCACCACTTCCACTACCTGACCCTTGCGAATGAGCGGTTTTGCGGCGATATCCCTCAATAGAAGCGGTTGCCCTTCGGAAACAGTTTGTACCAATTCATATTCAAGTAAATCCAATCCCGTATCTACGAGCGTGTTGGGGAAACGCAAAACATCCATATTCTTTACCTCGAAATCCCGTTTCGAAACAGCGCTTCCGCGATTCAATAGTTGGCGCGTCACGAGGACATCGCTCCAAATCTCGCACCGTAATGGTATTTGCCATTCGCCAATCGTTTTACCTTCACTAGTTAGTTGAAACCCGACGAGGACTTTTGATGAAAGTGAGAGAGATGGAGCTTTAGTAATTTCCAACTTCCATACGGTAGATTGAAGTGCTACTCCATTCCACGAACGAAGAGGGAAAATACGCAAATTGCCATTAATTTGATAACGTTTCTCGATTTCATACTTAAGAGCGGGTAGTAAATCCTGAATTGTAAGATAATTGGTGGATTTTTCCACTGTGACTGGCTTGTCCAAAACTATTTTGTTTTCCATTGAAGGTGCGGAATTATTTTTGATTTCCTCCGCTGTAACCGATACCAATAGCGAATCCAGATCGGCCCGGCAGAGAGATCCAAAAGTTGAAATAATTAGCAATAATACTACAGGATATTTTATTTTCATTATCGTTTTAATTGATTAATGCGGCTGAGCATTTCGTCGGATGTTTGAATCGACTTGGAATTAATTTCATAGGCTCGTTGGGCAATAATCATGTTGATCATTTCCTCCACCACATTGACGTTGGACATTTCCAGAAAACCTTGCCTGATGGCTCCGAGACCGTTCTCCCCCGGATTTCCCGTTTCGGGAGTTCCGCTCGCTTCGGTTTCATCGTATAAATTTCCTCCCAGGCTTTTCAGACCGGAGGGGTTTGGAAAACGCGTCAATTGAACACGAAAGGTCTGATCTCCACTAGCCGTCTGCACCGTGATCTCACCTGTCGAAGCGATGAAAACACCCGTAGTGTTAATGGGAAGAGTTTGAAATCCGCTCAACAATGGTAATCCGTCGCTGGTCGTTACCCTGCCGTCTGGACCTACTTTAAGCGCTCCGTCCCGAGTGTAAGCAGTGGTTCCATCCGTACGCTGCACTTCAAAGAATCCCGCCCCCTCGATAGCCACATCTAATTTTTCGCCAGTTTGGGTCATCTGCCCCTGGGTAAATACTTTGGATGTGGCAACAACCTTGCTCCCATTACCGAGTTCGATCCCTGTCGGCACCGTGTTGCCGGCTCCGGCATCACCGCCCTGAGGTTTCGGATTTTGATATAGCAAATCCTGAAATTCAATTTTGCTTCTTTTAAATCCGGTAGTGTTTACATTGGCAATATTGTTGGCAATATTGTTCAGATTAAGCTGCTGGGCTTCCATGCCCGTGGCTGCTGAGTATAACGATAGATTCATTTTGGCGTGATATTAAATTAATTATTATTCAATCAGCGTGTTTCTCCCAAAATACGAACTGCGCTCTGCATTTGCTGATCAAATTGCTGGATGATTTTTTGCCCCGCTTCATAGGCACGGGAAACGGCCACAAGATTTACCATTTCACGGATTGCGGAAACGTTGCTGCTTTCAATAAAACCCTGTAATACATGCGGTTCATCCATTTGATCCGGACCGGCCGGGTTTTCTCCTGAGGTAAAACCGCCGCTTACCCTTTGCAAATTCTGGGGCGCCTCGAACCGAATAACGGAAAGTTGTCCAACTGGGATGCCTCCTTGTAGAATTTTCCCGGTTTTATCGATTCCCATTTCGCCACGGCCTGGAATCAATTGGATGGACCCACCGCTCCCCTGAACGGCATAACCCAAAGAATTGGACAGAGTGTTATCGCTATTCAAATGAAACTGCCCATTGCGGGAATAAATGATTCTACCATCATCGGTCTCCAGTTCAAAAAAACCATCGCCCTCGATGGCTACATCCATCGGATTGCCCGTTTGCACAACCTGTCCCTGTTGGAAGTTTACCGACCCAGTTGGCTGAGGTATCTCTCCTTCCAGGGAACCCAGTAAATTATTGTTTGCAGAATTAGCGATTTCTCCCGCCGCCAATCCTTCAAAACTGATATCCGTCTTTTTGTATCCAGCTACCGAACTAGCAGCGATATTATTTGAGATTGACTGCTGCCATTGCTCAAGACCGCTCAGAGCCGCTGCTCCCTGGTAAAGTCCGATATTCATACCAATGCAATAGCATTAGTAGTGCCAGATTTACAATTTGTTGATATTGATACCCTTAACAATGTCAGCTTTCACTGGGGGAAATTATTTCCGCAGCGATGCAAACTTTTTGGGTAGGTATTTAACTGCCAAAACGGCTGTTTTTTCCCTCTTATCGCTGGTATTCACAAACCAATTCAACATGCCTTCCGCATGGGCATGACACCAGAATGCTTCCGACCGAATTGCGCTCCATCACTATCTGGACTCTGGGGGCGTCACTACCTTCCTTATTTTCCGTTATTTCTCGCACCTCAAGTTGATTTCCTTTTTTATCTTGTTCCGCAAGTTTACCAACTAATTTCGGATGATGCTTTTTTCCGTTCAATAAACTCGGTTTATACTCTTTCTCTCGATTTTTTAAAAAACTTTCCATAATTCTGATTGATATGTTAGTCCAGCGATAAGATTATTATTTCGCTATAACCAGTTAATCGACTACAAGGCTAATTTCTATTCGTTGGTTGGAATCTTCCTCAGGTTTATAACCAGACAGCGGTTGCGAATCGCCGAAACCGGTTATCCGATCTATTTTTCCGGGCTCCAGAGCATAGTAGACAAGCTTTCTTCGGGTGGCATTGGCACGATCAACGGTCAACTCCCACGGTCCATAATCGGAGTCCGTAGATTCTAATTCCATCCCTTTGGAAGCGTGCGCGTCGATACGAATTCTATGACTATATCGATCCATGATCCACGAGAGATTTCTAATTGCAAATTCACCCCATTCAGTGAACTGGTCGGAATTTTTCACAAAAAGAGGTTTCCCGACTCTGTCAAAAACGGTTATGCGCAAACCATCGGAGGTCACTTTGATCTCCAGAGGCTTGGTATCGTCCTCAGAATCTAGATCGAGGAGCCGGTAAAACTCTTTCGCCAACGAGTATAAAAATGACATATCGGTCACGTTGTTCGGGTCGATTTCTTCGGTGTCACCGCTGCCGATGGAGTTTGACGTATTAGGCATAACTCCCAGAGACTGATCCTGTGGCGAATTATAGGGATTTTGAAAAAATTCCGATGTCGATATGAGAATCTCCTCATCCTGTGAAGATATCCACAAAACCATGAATAACGCCATCATGGCGGTGACAAAATCCGCATAGGCCACCTTCCAGGCTCCGCCATGATGTCCTCCTCCTTTTTTGCTCATCGTTCTCCGGTTTAATGATCAAGCATTTGAACCAATAGATTTCAATATTGTTTCAAGTTCATCGGCATCGGGCTGGACAGCTTTGTCAAGAGATCGGCGAACGGTTTCGATAGCCATAATCGGTGCCAGTCCATTGGCAAACCCGGTAATAGCGTTGGCAATTGTTGTGTAATACATGAATGTCGAATTGTGCATGAAATCAATGCGCTTCATCAGTGGATTGACAAACCCATAGGCCCCCAGGATTCCCAAAAAAGTGCCAGTTAGGGCGGCGGCAACTTTTTGCCCCACCATTTCAGGGCCTTCGGAAATTGCAGCCATGGTATTAATGATACCTAGAACAGCTGCAATAATGCCAATGCCGGGAAGGGAATCCCCCACCAAGCCGAGAACGCTCATGGGCCCGTGGGCGGCATCTTCCTTGGCTTCGATTTCAGATTCCAGCAAATGTTGCAACTGGTTGGGCTTGATCTTGCCATCGATAATGGGCCTCAAAGCGTTACACAGAAAGGTAACGCGATCAGGATCTTTCAAAAAAGTTGGATATTTCTTTATAATACTACTTTCATCCGGAGTGGATACATGCTCGTCCAAAGCGATTAACCCGTTCCGCCGTCCCAACATAAATAGTTCATAGAGGAGCTTCAAAATGTCCAATATTTCCTCTTTAGTTACTCCGGAGTTGGTGAAACTTTCTTTTATATCGGCAATCAGCGACATCAAAACGG
>JAJFLT010000247.1 GCA_021772555.1 Opitutales bacterium
CCTATCTAAACCAAAATGAAATCGAAGGTTTCCCACTATCCACATAAACATTTTTCAATGTTGTTTTTTCTAAAGCCAGCGAAAATGAGGCATGCCTCTATCCTTCTGCTCTCAACCGTCTTTTTTTTATCCCTGGATGGGATAACGGATACTGTCCTGATCCTGCATACGAACGATATACACGATCATTTGCGCCCCGATTATGATGGAGCCGGCGGTCTGCCCTATGTTTCGGGTTATGTAAAAAAAGTCCGCGCCCAACGCGACGACGTAATCTTTCTGGACGCGGGCGATGTCGCGGAAAAAGGCGATATGGTGGCTTTTGCAACCGATAGCGAAATAACCTACCAGGCAATGGCTATGGCGGGTTATGATGCCGGAACATTCGGGAATCACGATCACGATTTCGGCATTCCACAATTGCGAAAATTCGAATCGCTGGCCGGTCCAATGAAAATGCTTTGCCTCAACTTAGTTAAAGAAAACGGGGACGTGGAATTCACGCCGAGCGCAATCTTCGATGTGGATGGAGTGCGAGTAGGGGTAATCGGAGTAATCGTCCCAAGGGATGAGTATGGACTTAATCGGGAGGAAACGGCCAACGCCCTTGCCCTTGAAGCAAAGCGACTGGATGAAGCGGCCGATCTGGTAATCGCCGTCTGCCACATCCCTTCAAAACATTGCCGGATGCTTTCTCTGATTGCTCCGGAAGTTGATGTTTTTGTTTCGGGCCATTCCCATGAAGTGATCCCGGAAGCGATATTGGTGGAAGAAACGGGAGCCTTCATCGTGCAGGCGGGCAGCTATGCGGAATATGTCGGAAGGCTGGAAATTGAGATTGACCTGGAAACCGAAGAAATTACGTCGGCTAAGAGCGAGTTGGTGGCTATGAAGCACGAAGCCATACAGCCGGACGAAAAGATGCTGAGTTGGGTCCACGAACAGGAGCTAAAATTAACCCCCCAAGCCTCCAGATTTGTTTTCACCAACGATTCCGTTATCGGCCGAGTGGAAATAGGTTATCTGGGAGCGGCTGCATTGCGGGTAGCTTCGGGAGCCGATATCGGTTTCTGTAACGCCGACCAGGTCATCCGCAGCCATCTACCAACCGGAGCTATCGACGTTAATGCAATTTTCCGAACCGGCGGTCAGCGTGGTTACGAGGTCGTTACGGCCGAAATGAGCGGGGAGGTAATCGAGGCTTATTTAAATGCGTTACGGCGAACGGATTATCCTTTAACCCAATGGTCAGGTTTCAAAGCATTTTTGCCAAACGATGAGAGTAAATTTGATTTTATCAAAACCAACCTTATTCCGGACAAAATTTATCGCATTATTATGCCTAAGCTGGAATGGGATACTCGCCTCCTGCGAGCCTTCCAGAAAGCGGTCGAACGCGGACTTGCAGATGGATTAAAAGTTCCCAAAAACGAATTGACGACTGAACCAACGACCATCACTTTTACCGATGCAGTAACGGATTACATAACGCGGCTTCCCGGCGAAAACCAATCTCTTTCCACCTATATTGAAAGACTCGTGGAGTCCTTGATTGTAGATAAATATTAGATTTTAAAATAATGTTTTTATTTATAGTTCAATTCAAAAGGCGTCTATGACAATGAATTCTTCCGATGACATAAATTCTGTTCAAATAGCGGTCAATGGCACTTTGATGCGCGGTTTGGAATTAAATATAAATCTATTGAAGGTAAACGCGAAATTCGTAAGAGAGGACCGCACCGACCCCAACTATCGCTTGTGGTCTATCAACGATCGCCATCCTGGAATGCTTTGTTCCAAAGACGAAGGGAAGGAAATTGATTTGGAAGTCTGGGAGCTTTCGGCAGAGGGTTTGGTAACGATATTGAACGAGGAACCTCCCGGATTATGCGTGGGGCGAATCACACTTTCCAACGGTCAAAGTATTTTGGGAGTCCTGGCGGAGCCCTATCTGGTGGAAGGGCAAAAAGAAATAACCAGCTTGCAAGGTTGGCGGGCGTACATTGCTGAGAAAGGAAATTCTTGATGAGAGCATACTTACGTAAAATATTTTCATATCGCTTAAACTTTGCCGCCAGTGTCATAGTGGCGGGTTCGATTATCCTTCCGGCTAACGCCGGTGAAAACCAAGGCAATTCGCAGGACCCAGTTATGCGCCAACTGGATCGCGATGCTATTTTCAGTTTCGCTATTATGAGCGACCACAAAGGTCTCTCGCCGGTTGATAGCCAACGCTTCGCCACAATGGCAATGTGGATTGAGAATAGCAGAGACCGTTTTGTCGTTGGACTGGGAGATCATTTGAAAATCGATCGCCCCAATACTTTTTTGGAATTTATCATTGAAAATCAATGGTGGAATGAAAATTTTTACCCCAATATTGCCGATGGTGAAAATGAATTCTATGGTGGGAGTCAAGACTCGTGGGGTAAAGGTGGACCGTTATTGACTCACATGGGAATAGAAAATAATGCCCATGTAATTATCCGAAAAAATGGAGTTGAATATTATGCCAAAATCCCTGCCGTAGATTATACCGTTCATTTGATTCAACTGCATTTTCCGGATCATCCCCGCGATGATAAACTCGCCTTCCGCAAAGATTCTAAAGACTACCTGGAAGAAACTTTGCGCGATTTGCAGAAGGGACCAAAAGACATCGTCATTGTGGCGGCCCACTCCATCAATGGGTTCTGGATGGAAAGGGTTTCCGGGAAACAAAAACAATTGTTGGCGGAAAAATGCGACCTCGCCCTGTCTGCCACCACGCATCATTTTCAACGCAAAAAATTGGCCGAATACGGAGACTCTGGGGCACTCATCATCAATACCGGATCTATCACTTATCCTGATTCCGATACCTATGGGTCCGTAGCCGGGTATGTGCAGGTACACGTCCTGGAAAATCCGTTGCGACTCGATGTGAAATTCCTCGATGCCGATAAGGAAAAACGGCAGATGCCTAACCGGGAATACGCATTCACCAAGTTAGTGGGAGGAAAAACAAGTTATACTTTGCCGGACGATGGTTGAAGGGCAATCGAGTTCAATTTTTTTCGGTTCCATGTCTGACAAATTTCGTCAAAGACAGACCGACCAATAGAATGGCAATCGTTCCAAACACCGTTATTAAAAAACTATGGAACGGGCTTCGAAAATAATCCAGGGATCCTTTTAAGTAAGGGGAAAGAGTCATCCAGGCGATGACCAGAACCCCGCAGATAACACCCGCGCAAGCGGCAGGATTGTTCGCCTTTCGGGAAATCATACCGAGAAGAAAGAGACCTAGCATGCCACCACTGAAGACACCTGAGAGCATCCACCAGGCATCAAGAGCGCTCTGCACATGAATCATAGCCAAAGCAAGGGCGGTCCCCAACGTACCCCAAACTACCGTGGCCACAAGAAGCACTCGCATCGATTCTTTTTCTTTGGCGTTCTTGCGATAAAATCTTTTGTAAAAATCGCTTAGTATAAGTGTGGCTGAAGAATTCAAACTGGTGGAAAGAGAACTCATGGCGGCGGCAAAAATCGCGGCAATCAACAACCCGCTAAGACCGCTTGGAAGTTCCGTAATGATAAAATGAGGAAATACGGAGTCGGCTTTGGCAGGATCAAGGAGCGGTTCGGGGAGCAATCCCGGTTGGCTATAGTAGAAGGAAAAAAGGCCGGTCCCGATAAAGAAAAACCCTGCCGAGAGCGGTAAATAGAGCAACCCACCCAACCAGAGGCCTTTGCGAGCTTGGCTGACGGAGCTGGAAGCGATGTATCGCTGAATATAACTTTGATCGATACCGAAATTCTGCAAATTGATGGTCACCCCGTAAAAGAGAACAACCCAGAAGGTAGGTTCCCTCATGTTCGACCCGAAACTGCCCAAACTGAATTTATGGTTCGCATTGGCAATGGAAAACAATTGGCCGGGGCCATCCGGCATGTTGAATATGATGAGAACAGCGCAAAACAATGCTCCCGCCATGAGAATAAGGCATTGTATCGCATCGGTCCAAATCACCGCGATGATGCCGCCCATAAAGGTGTAAAGTATAACAGCTGCGCCCGTAATCAGAATAATCCACCGGATATCCCAGCCCAACAGCAAACTCATGGGTAAGGCCATGAGGTAGAGAACCGCTCCCATTCTGGCAAACTGGGTTAATAAATAGCAAATTGCGGCATAGACTCTGGCCCAGGTTCCAAAACGATGCTCGAGGTGGCTGTAAGCGGAGATATCTCCGCTTTCCTTGTAATAAGGAACAAAGTATTTTACGGCGATCCATGTTGCCAGAGGTATGGAGAGGCTGAATGCAAACGGATTCCAGTTGGTGGCGTAGGCCTTACCGGGTAAGGCGAGAAAGCTGATGCTGCTGACATAAGTGGCTAAAATAGACAACCCACATACCCAACCGGGCAAGGAACGACCGGCGGCAGTGAAACCATCAACCGTCCGGGACTTGCGCCAAAAATATATGCCTGTGCCCAAAACCGCGGTGAAATAGACCACCAGCACTATCAGGTCCAAACCATGCATCGATCCTATCATCATTTAAAGGGAATCGGACTCAAAAGGTTTAAAATATTCAGTGGATTTATAAAATCTAATGGCTCCTCTTCTTTAATAAATTTGGGCGCCAACAATGAAATTCGGATTGAATAGAGGGCTATGTTGCGATGTCTGTCTTGTCAAACACGTGAAAAAAGGATAACTCATCGAAGAAATCAGCAAATAAGGAATTTTTTATGGATACATTCATAGGGATTGACGTGGGCACCGGGAGCGCTCGGGCAGGAATTTTTGACAGCAACGGTAAATGCCTGGCTACAGCCGTATCCATAATCGAAATGTGGACTCCTCGGGCTGACTATGCAGAACAATCCTCCGAAGACATCTGGGCGGCCATTTGCCAATGTGTTCAAAGCATTCTGAAGGAATCCGGAGTCGATCCCGATCATGTTAAAGGAATCGGATTCGACGCCACCTGCTCCCTCGTGGCATTGGATGAAAATGATGGGCCGGTTACGGTAAGTCCTTCCGGGGAGGACAATCAGAATATCATTGTCTGGATGGACCATCGGGCCATTGAGCAGGCGGAAATGATCAACGCAACAAAGCACTCTGTGCTGGAATATGTGGGCGGTACGATTTCTCCCGAAATGGAAACTCCGAAACTGCTTTGGTTGAAGGAACACATGCTGGAATCGTGGCAAAGAGCCGCCCAATTTTTCGATTTGCCCGATTACCTCACGTATCGGGCGACGGGCGACAATACCCGATCGCTCTGTTCAACCGTTTGTAAATGGACCTACTTGAAGCGCGATTCCTCGGGAAAGTCTCTGTCCGGATGGGATGACTCTTATTTTCAGCTTATCGGCCTGAGCGATCTGGTCGAGGAAGGATACGCCCGAATTGGTAACAAGGTAAGGGACATGGGAGAGCCGATCGGCAATGGTTTGACGGAGCAAGCGGCGAACGACTTGGGCCTGAATCCTGGCACGGCAGTGGGGGTTTCCATTATCGACGCGCACGCTGGCGGCATTGGAATGCTGGGGGCTTCACTTGAGGGGGAACCAGTTGATTACAACAAACGGCTGGCGTTGATCGGAGGCACCTCCTCTTGCCACATGGCGGTTTCTGACGAATCGCGCCTCATACCCGGAGTCTGGGGTCCCTATTTTTCGGCCATGGTACCCGACTACTGGCTGGCGG
>JAJFLT010000248.1 GCA_021772555.1 Opitutales bacterium
TTGCCCATGAATGAAAACACGACCTATCAGCCACGCGAATCAAAAAAGAATTGCATCATTTCGACTGGAGGTGCTTTGACGCTTTCCGCAATGATTTTTCTGGCCCTGCCCTTAACGCAACTATTGTCCCGCTCCAATATTCACACGGACCACGATCTTTGCTGTTACGAGGCGGCCGCTCAACAACCGCCGGACATTCCACCCGAGACGCCGATTGAAGAAGAACCAGAGCCGGAACCGGAAAAACCTGAGCTAGAAGAAGTAGAACCGCCCCCCGTTAGCCTGGGCTGGCTCGATGGATTCCTCAATCCCGGACCTGGCGATTCGGTTTTGCCCGGCAAGTTATCTTTCATCGAAGATTTTCCCGACGCAATTGAAGAGATGGTCTTCACCCTTGATAAGCTCGATAAACAACCCAGACGACTTGTGGCCGTGCCGCCTATTTATCCTTATCAATTCAAGCGCGATGGCGTCGAAGGCTGGGTCAAACTGATTCTCATTATCGATCAACGGGGAAACGTCATCAAAGCCACGGTCAAAGATTCCAGCCACGCGGAATTTGAAAAGCCATCCATCGATGCCGTCATGCAGTGGAAGTTCGAGCCAGGAAAAAGGAATGGCAAACCGGTCAAAGTGCGCCGCATTCAGCCCTTAGGTTTCAAGCTGAACAATTAGCCGAAAAAATCGGCTCTAAATATATTTATGGTACTGCTTCATCATTTCGCGGAAGCCCATTTTTTTCCAGAAATTGTTGGAAACGGGATTGGCGGACGAAACATGGCATTCGATATTTTCGATACCCTGGACGGTGAATTTTTGGCAGAGAGTTTCCAGCAGTTGTTCCCCGACGCCTTTTCGTCTTTCCTCTCCATCCACCGCAATCTCAAGAACTTCGCCGTAGGGTTCGCTGTCATAGACCGGTGGGTAGGCCAGCCTTTCCCCCAATACGAATCCGACAATTTTATCGTTTTCCTCCGCCACCAAAAAAATCTTTGTCGCATCCGAGAGATTGCTATGGGCAAACTGCCGGTATTTACTCTCCGCACCCTCGCACACTTGGTAATATTGGTCCCGGGCAGCGTGAAACCGCATCATCTCCGCCCACAGCCCGACCACCGCTTCCAAATCACCAATACGCGCCTCTCGTATTCGCATTGATTTTCAATTACCTGTGACGAATTGGAGGGCGTAAAGTTGGGTGTTTTGAAGTTGGATTTTTATTTGAACCTCTTTCCCCGCCAGAGTCTTTAGTTTGGAATTGTTATTCCAGGTTACGGCGTGGCGGACGCTGTCGGTTCTTATGGGGTCGCAGTCCTCAAGCGCGTAACCGGGAATGGGTCGGCCGGCTTGGTTGAGGATGGCCACACGGGCGGTTCCTTCGGCCCCGGGTTTGATATTGAGCTGCAGTTGGTCGCCGGTAAAGACGAGTGGTTTGGTAACGAATTCTCCACGGTCTGAATCAGCATCTAGGGAGACGAATCCGTCCAGGCGCTGTTTGAGGAGCATGAGGCGATCGTGGACGCCTCCATCAAACTCTACTCCGTTATACATGATGCCCCCGTGCTCGGTAAAGCGAACGGTCCCGTATTGCCAGATTTCATCCCCGCGGCGAATCATGCCGTGCTCCGTCAGAGCCTCGATCACTTTGCGTCCTTTCAATTCCCAGCCGCTGGCGAAATAGTAGGGGGGTTCATAGCGTTTCCAGTTCACGCCATCGCGGCTGACCATGAGGAAACTGCCTGGGCGGACATTGCCTTCTCTGAGATAACGCCAGGGGAATGCCAGGTAGGTGTCGGGCGCCGATTCATACTTGTGCGCCTTGAATCGGTAAATCTGCCCTCCAGTATCAACGATGGGCAGCTCGCCTTTCGTCGGCTCGGACAGGAGCATGTCGGTATGGGGTTGATCCGCCGGTGTGAACGGCCACGGTTTGAGAAGGTCGGGGATGATGAGGCGGGCCAAATTTCGGCGAGAAGTGGGGCCATCGCCAAAGGTGGCCCGGATGTGGGTGCGGTAATAACCGGTTTGGTCATCCCAAAATGTGGTGTTGCTGCCATCGGGATCGAAGGGCAATAGGCAGGTCTCATTGCGCTCGTAGTGGATGCCGTCGGGTGAGGTGAATACATAAAATCCCCAATACATGTTCCAGGCGATGTATTTGTATTTTTCTTCCGGCGGAACCATGGGGTTGCGGTCCTTGATGACGGAACCTTGGCTGGCGTTGTTGAGCACGATATTGTTCTGAGTAGACCGGTCCCAGGTTTTCAGCCCAAGAATCGGTTTTTCCCAATGGATTCCATCTTTCGATTTGGCGAAACAAACGGCGTGATTTCTGGCCCCCCACATTCCGCTGTTGGTGTAGAGCATGCGAATTTCGCCATCCTCATCCCAAACGCTGCCAACATCTGGAATGGTCGAGCCCATGCGCGGTGTCGGCTCCCATGCTTCCGTGTTGCGGAAATTGGTCTCCACAGGAACCGGAGGATTGGGTTTGAAACGGACATTTTCCATCTTTTCAATCAAGGCGTCGTCGATAAAAAGGTGTTTGCGCGATTGGAGCGGAATGGGACCTTCAGCTTGATTTTCGGGATCAAAGAGCAGGGGCGGTCCGTTGGCCTTGTAAGCGGGCGGAGGGTTGGAACCGTAATTGCGGGAAAAGCTTTCCGGCGGGGTGAATTTACCGGTATACCTGACGCTGTCGGAGATGCGCATCTCATCGACCAAGGCATCCACGCCACGGGCGATCTCAAGAGAAACGAGACGATTCATGGTCGGCAAAAAACCACCTTTTTCGGGAAGGATTTGCAGCTTGCCATCGACATAATGGCGGATCTGGCGTTCATCCGCGGTGAAGGTGAAAGCCAAGTGATGCCACCGCCCATCATCGAGTTTAGCCCGATCGGTGGGAATCGGTATTTCCACATCCCATTCGTAACGGGTGAGCATCTTGCTGGAGAGGACGAATTGTCGGCGGTCGCTATCAATCTCAAGAGCGTTGGTCATGACGGGTGAGGCATCGCTTTGGCGATCGTTTTGCACCTCGAAAAGGCTACCCCGCACCGTTTGTTTTCCCGATGCCTGGAACCACATTTCGATGGTCCAATCGAGGTAGCCGAGATTCAGCCTTTCCGGCACCTCATCGCCCCGGTCGAGGAGATATACATGGCCGTATCTTTGCAAACGGCTGGGCCATTGAACAGCGGCGTTTCCGCCCGCCGGCGTGTAAAGGGCGCGGCCAAATTTTCCCTCTACCAATCCGGTCTTGCCATCGATGTGGAGGGGTTTGGCCTCTTTGTTCGTTTTAACCAACCGAAGATCATGTTCGTAGCGGCTGGCATCGGCCAGAATAGTGTCGGGGTAAGGCGTTTCGTCAAACAACCACAAGGCAACGGTGTTTTCATCAGCCCCAGCCAGCCTCGACGGATTACCCGCAACAGAAAGTGTTATGATAAATAATAAGCCAAGCCAAACACACGCGAATATTGAATTTATTTTTGTTATATTCATGTCCAATCTGATTCGAATGTTAGATAGGTTCTAGTATGCGTCATCAATACTTTATGGAACAGGTTTGGGAAATTGGCGACAATAGATTCAGCATAATCGCTTCGGGTTTCATACAGCCTTTAGCCACTTCCATGAAGAATGGAAGTGCGGATTTTACCAGGAAAGACTTTCACTAGCGATAGGCAGGCTTTTGGCGGGCACAATACTGTATTTTTGACCTCCTAATTTTGGTCAATTGATTCTTTATTTGCCAGATTGCGAGAATTGGCTGGGATTCGATTTTACTTGAAGGGCCATTGATTGGGAGCATATATGGGTGTTTTGGATTGCCGGGTTAGCTCAGTTGGTAGAGCGACGCATTCGTAATGCGTAGGTCGTCGGTTCGACTCCGACACTCGGCTCCATTCCGCCAATTCTTGTAACGCATACAAGGCTTAACCTATGGGAAGGCTTTCACTTAAACTAGTGGTGAAGATGGTGTCCGGTCAATGCGGTGAGCATAAAGAACCAAACGTCCATGGCCGAACATCGGTTAAGTCCTCCACGAACAGCAATTACCAAGAAGAAACCATTGCCAAAGCGTATTGAATGGAGCAAAATGCAATCGAAAGCTTCAGAGATCGATAATTTTTTAACGATGCATACCCATCATATGGGAAATTTCGAGTGAATTACCCCATAATTTTCAGGCTGATCGGCACTATTTTTTTGATTGAGACCATTGCCTTTCTGGTCAGTCTGGGCGTTGGCTACTCCTATCGCTCTTTGAGCATGGAGCAAGAAGCCATGGCCGGTTTCGGTATAAGTTTCGTCATAGCTTTCGGCATGGCCATCGGATTTTCTTATTTGGGCCAACAAGGTGATTTGAAAATGTTTCGCAAGGAGGCCCTTTGCGTAATCGGTTTGGGCTGGATATTGGCCAGCCTGGTTGGAGCTCTGCCCTATTTTCTCATTGTTCCGGGCTGCTCCATGGCGGATGCAATTTTCGAATCGACCTCAGGCATAACCACCACTGGAGCATCGGTATTTACAGATCTTGAGCGGTTTCCGCGCAGCCTGTTGTTCTGGAGAAGTATAAGCCAGTGGATCGGGGGATTGGGAATTGTGGTTTTTTTCGTGGCCATTTTGAGTTACCTGGGAGTGGGCGCTAAAATTCTTTTTTCCAGCGAATCTTCAGCTCATTCCGCGGACCTCGATTCGGGAAGAGTGCAAACGGGAGTATTGCAGATCATGGGCCTGTATTTATGCCTGTCCGCAATCTGTGCGGTAAATTACCGGTTGTGTGGGCTGGATTGGTACGACGCTGTATGCCACATGTTTACTACAGTGGCGACGGGAGGATTCAGCACAAAGAGCGCCAGTGTAGGCGCGTTTCAAAATCCCCTTCTGGAATGGATGGTCATCCTTTTCATGGTCCTTGGCGGAACCAGTTTCATAGTCATGCTCCATATCCTCAAGGGCAATTGGAAAACTGTTCGTGAAAGCACTGAAACTGGGGTCTTTTTCCTTATTTTAGCGGTCGTATCTCTTGTCAAAACTTGGCATCTGATAGTTTTTGAACAAAGCGAGTCCTGGGGGGAGGCATTGAGGCTGGGCGCCTTTCAAGTAGTTTCCATTTCGACCGGGACCGGGTATGCGACCGCCGATTTTGACTCCTGGGCACCCTTTACCCATTCGATCCTCCTGATTCTTATGATGATTGGGGGAAGTTCGGGCTCCACCTCCGGGGGCCTTAAGGTAATCCGCGTTGTAGTGGCGATCAAAGTATCACTCATCAACATAGAAAAAGCGTTTCGCACGCGGGTTGTCCGCTCTGTTAAAATCAATGGACGAAGTCTCGATCGATCCGCCCAGGAAGGCGTTATCAGCTATCTGGTGCTTGCCGCGCTGGTGGGCAGTTTGAGTTTTATTCTGGTTATATTTTTTGAGCCGCTGCTGTCGGTCAAAGGGGCCATTTCCACAATTCTGGCCTGTTTGTTTAATGTTGGACCGGGCTTACAGGAGATTGGTCCTTCCAATAATTACTCGTTTTTCCACGATTACACAAAATACGCCCTTTCCCTTCTCATGATCATGGGGAGGCTCGAACTTTTTGCCATCCTGGTCCTCTTTTCGCCCTCTTTGTGGAAGCGATTTTCCTGAGGCTTGGCAAAACGTGCGATTATTGCGGTTTTGGAATGAAGAGCCAGCCGCCCTCTTCGGTGATGTTTTCTTCTTCGATGTAGATCCATTTTTGAAGGTTGCCGTTCCAGATCCAGGGGGCGAAATCGACTTGCACCCAGCCCATCCAGTTTTCCGTGTTTACCCAACCGGATGGATTATCCAGGATTTCAAAGCCGGCCCAGTTATTCCCCAGCTCAACGGTGTCGGTTAATTTATAAATGGTTCCTGAGTTTTGATCGGCAATATAAAGGTCGCCTGAGGCATCTTCGCCAAATGTGACGATTCTGAAATCCGTATCATCCAGTTCTTGAAAAGCCCATTCCTGCTCGTCCTGGGTCAGTCCCCAGAGACGTCCGCTACACCAGTCGGTGTAAAAAAAAATGCCACTCATACGCGGATACCTTAGGCCACGGTAAACATATCCTCCGGTGATCGAACAGTTGCCACTCGCGTGGCTCACTTCCCAAATGGGATCGGTCAGCGTCCCTGGCCCGAGTTTGGGAGAATCGATAAAGATGTGATTGCCTTCCTTGACTCTCCAACCGTAATTCTCGCCTCCTCCGCTATTGGCCGGTTGAAAATCAACTTCTTCCCAACTGTTCTGCCCGACGTCGCCAATGTAAAGATCACCGGTTTGGGAATCGAAGGAAAAGCGCCAGGGATTACGCAGCCCGGTCGCCCAAATTTCGTCGCTGACGCCGGAATCCCCTACAAACGGATTGTCAACCGGTATGGCGTAATTACGTTCCGTATTTGTTGGGAAATCGTCGCCATTGACGTCGATGCGGAGCATTTTTCCGAGCAGGCTCAGGGAGTCCTGGGCGTTATTCATGGGGTCTCCCCCGCTGCCGCCGTCGCCCAGACCGATATAGAGAAACCCGTCGGGCCCGAATTGCAATTGACCACCATTGTGATTAGAAAAGGGCTGGCCAACAGTCAGGAGTATGTGCTCCGAGTCCGTGTCGGACAGGCGTGGGTTTCCCGTCAGTGCGGAAAACCGGGATACACGGGTTTCCGCTCCGCCGGTGGATTTTTCGTGGGTGTAATTGAGGTAGAAATACCCATTGGACTCGAAATCGGGATGGAAAGCCAGTCCCAACAATCCCTGCTCGCTATTGGTGGAATTGCCGCCCAGAACCCGTGCATCTATGTCCAGAAACAATTCCTCCTGTAAAGCCTCACCCTCGATAAGGATACGGATGCGGCCCGCTTTCTCCAAAATGTAGAGATCGTTTGATCCATTGGGCGGACTCTGTATATCGACCGGGCGAATGAACCCGTCGGCCACCTCCGAAATCATCAGTTCAGGCCAATCTACTGCGACGGACAAAGCCCGCATAGCGAGAAAAACAAAAAATAAGACAGCAATCTTAGGATTATTTGAATTCATACAGTGAAAATGATGTTGAATGCTCATCCATTTTTACCACAGATTACACGGATATATACAGATAAATTGTTAAATCGCTCTCCGGAGGATTACTCTATTTGAACCCCATGTCCCATCATCATTCGCGGTTGGATTGGCACATCTGAAATTTAGACGATCTTCGCTTTTCGGAGAAATCGGCGTTACTACAAAAAATTGAGAGCATAGGTCGGGTTTTCATAATAGTGAACAATAGATCACAATATACAAAAAAAGACAAGCTTATGTTACCACGAAACGCATTTTAATATTTCCTAATAATTCGCCTTGCGCATCAAGAACATAACGCACACCTAACGACCAGCTAATCAATATCACTCTTCAAAAATCGAAATAAATCCACTAATTTGCCAACCTCCATTCCGCTTTACCTATCAAACATTCCGAATCTCAGCCGGAACACCGACTAAGCAAAAATATCCATAAGATCGAAAAAATTCCTCTCCTCTTCTGGGAAAATTCCCGCCACAAAATATTGGAATTCCTCAGCCTGATTTTCCGTGACTTGAAAATGAATACTCATTCTAAAAACAACAATGATGTGTTGACATCAATTTATAAAACATCATAGCATAAATAGTATGAGAACCACGCTGACACTTGATGAAGATGTTGCTCAGGCCGCCAAAGATATCGCCGTGAAACTACATCGGCCATTTAAAGAGATTATCAATAATGCCTTGCGCTACGGCCTAAAAAAAATCGAAACCCCGTCCTCCCCCCGTAAACCCTATCGCACGGTCCCGCGCCCCTTGGGCCTCAGAGAAGGCATCTCACTTGACAACATACAGGAGATTATTTCCCGAATCGAGGGGGAGGACAGTAGATGACCCTCGTGGACGCGAATCTGTTGCTCTATGCCGAAGACCATTTAAGTCCGCATCATTTATCCGCCCGTGAATGGTGGGATAGTCAGCTTACCGGTGACTCCCCGGTATGTCTGTGCTGGACGGTTATAAACGCCTTTCTTAGAATCGGCACCAACGGCAGAGTTTATCACCGGCCCTTATCGATTGATGAAGCAATTACACGAGTGCAAAGTTGGTTTGAACAACCCTGCGTCCAGCTGATTCTTCCCACCAAAAACCATTGGGAAATATTCAGCAATTTATTGATAGACGGGCAAGCCGTAGCAAATTTAGTCAGCGACGCCCATCTGGCTGCCTTAGCGATCGAACACGGATGCACCCTCTACTCAACCGACTCCGACTTCTCCCGCTTCCCCAAATTAAAGTGGAAGAACCCACTTCACAACAAATCTAAATAACTTCTAATACGACAAATGGCAACGCTTACCGTAATCGAGAATGCAGTAAAAAATCTGAATAAAGATTTCTACAAAGAATTGAAACTTACATCTGTAAATAAAAAAAAATCAAAATATACCACCTGGAAATTTTCCCGCAGCGGCGAAGAGCCAATTACCATCTCCTCCTCAAAAAGATTTTCGATATTGCGGCAATATTCGAAGAAATCAGCATATTGGTTTTAAAAACTTTCCTGCTTATATCGATTCCCAAGTATTGCCTTGTCCAAATGGTGACAGGGTCGCAGTGGGTGTCGTAATTGACGAAAGCAACCATCCTATTAAGAAAATAGACAATTTTCCTACTGTGCTTGCTGTGGGCATTAATTACGGACAGGGTAGTGATTATTGTAAAAATAACCACCGACTTTATGGAGGACCGTATGATAATACTAGGATGAAAGGTAATACCAAGAAACTATTGAATTCTCCGCGATTTTAAAAATGTTGTTCTCCTGATGTAAGCGATGAATTTCATCTTATTGCAGCAAACTTTTTCCCTTGGATTACTACTCGTCCTTGGAGTAATAACACGACCCTTGAGGAGGCTTTACTATTCCAGAGGCATGGATTTGACGATCCCGTTAATTGGATATGTCATATAATTAAGTGTTTACTCAATCTGGATCTTAGGTGTGTTATTTTTCATGGGTTGGATAATCTGGTTCCCTTTTTGGGCGCCTCTGTCATGGATCGTTTATTTACCTCTAGTGCAGACGGAAAATTGCACGTCTTATTTTCTCCTAATCTATCTTATGGCACCAATACTTCCAATTCACACCTTATCTGCCAACAGGTTACTACAAATCAACCAACTCCATGCATGATGGTAACTACCTGTGACGACTGAATCATTAGAGGATTTCATAAGGGGTTATTGTTAAAGCGGGTCGATAAAAAATCCAGAAGTCGATATCAACCTGGCCCCATTCTTTTATCTGCGTCTATCTGTATGCCGAGCGAAGCGACATCCTCATACCTGTGTTTCAATTAAACATTGCTCGAAACACTATGCCGAGGTAGTGGGTAGTCGTGATGCGTAAATTGGAAGGTAAACACATCCGGTTATTCTTTTTTTCGGCATTTTTTTTGGTGTCCTCCGGACTCCTGCACGCACAGGAGACCCTCAAAATTTCGGCGTCGGTTCTGGAGGACAAGATCTACGCCTCATGGTTGGGTCAATGCGTGGGCAATATCTACGGGCTTCCGCACGAAAATATATACATCGAGGAACCTGGTCCGGACGATTTCCCCCTCGGGTATTACGACCTGAGCCGTTTGCAAAAGAACGATGGGGCGTTTTCCGATGACGATACCGATATCGAGTACATGTATTTGCTGGCCATGGAAAACTACGGCCCCGAACCGACCTACGGACAACTGGCTGAAAGCTGGAAACACCATGTTCGGGGTAAGGTTTGGTTGGCCAACCGGGCCGCCCTCGCCGCCATGCATTTCGGCTACAGCCCTCCGGCCACCGGCTTCAAGGCGAACAATCCCCACTGGTTCCAGATCGACCCGCAATTGATTAACGAAATCTGGGCCGTCACCGCACCTGGCATGGTTAACTATGCCGCTGGAAAATCCGCCTGGGCCGCCCGTATTATGGACGATGATTGGGGCATCGAACCCACTGTAGCATACGCCGCCATGTATGCGGCCGCATTTTTCGCATCGGATATCGACAGCCTCATCCAAATCACAAAAAAATCTCTCGGGCCGGAAACTCGTTTTTATAGATCGACCGAATACGCGGAAAACCTCTACCGGGAACATCCACAGGATTGGAAGACCGCCCGGCGCATGATTGTGCAAAGATATTATCACGAAGAACCGCCCGACACCCGCACCATCTGGAACGCCAACCTGAACGGCGCCCTCGGTATTTTGGCCGTGCTTTACGGACGGGGCGATTTCCAGCAAACCCTTGATCTGGCCTGCGCCATGGGCATGGACGCCGACAATCAGGCCGCAACCCTGGCCGGGTTGATCGGTCTGATGAAAGGCTCTCAGGGAATTCCCCAACAATTGCTTTTCCCCCTGCCCGAACGCCATTGGGAAAAACCCTTGAACGATATTTACAAAAATGTCAGCCGCCATGACATGCCCGATATCAGCCTGCGCGAACTTGCCCGTCGAACCCTGCAGCAAACGGAAAAAATTATTCTGCAAAACGGCGGCGACAAATGGAGTGAAGACGGCAAAGTCTATTATAAGGTAAACCACGAGGCTCGATTCATTGCGCCCCTGGAACTGCCGGCAGGTCCACCGCCGTTCATCGAGGCTGGAAAGAGTTTTCGCTTTCCCATACCGGTTTCAGGAGGTGAGCCACCCTATCGATGGGGCATCCGGGGAGGAGTAATTCCGGCCGGTGCCGCATTCAGAAACGGCGTCATTGAAGGGAAGGTTCCCAAACCCGGCGTTTACAAATTGCGCGTTGAGGTGAAGCAGGGAAGCGAAAAGGCCCAGCGCGAATACCGGCTACTCGTGCGTGGTCAAAATCTGGCCCTGAGCGCCGCGCAGGTATTGGCCGGGGTCAAGAAAACGAATATTGCCGTGCGCGATGCCATGTGGCTGTCGGTGCCCCGATCCTTTTACGCTGAAGACCTGGAACCCATCATCCGGGATGGCCAAACGCTGGGTTCCGGTTCGACCTTTTACAGCATTGAGGGAGAAGTCGCCCAACAGAGGGATTTCTACGGTTACGAATGGGTCGAGGAACAATGGATCGGGCTCATCGCCTACCACACCGGCACGGTGGAGGAAAACGGTGGCTGGTTCAAAACCTTGAAGGCTGAGTACCGGGATGGAGCCGGAAACTGGCGCGAGGTCGAAGACTTTGTTCTAAGCCCCAAACTGCCCCCGGAATTGCCGGAGGGCGTCAACCCCTACAACAAGCCCCATTTTGTGGAATACCTTTTAGCTTTCAAACCGGTGCGGACCAAAGCCGTCCGCATTGTCGGGGAAGCCGGTAGTGCCAGCCACTGGAAAAGTAAAAAGATACCGTTCACCTCCATCTCCGAACTGACCGTGCACGGACCCCAGCGGGGTTACAAAGGCTTGTGACAGTTAAGTCCCGGCCGTAGGCTACGGTATGGATTTGACCACGAAATTGGATTCTGGTAAGCCACCCCATCGATTATCTGCCTGCTTTGTTGTTCTTCTAGTCTCTCTTTGATGAAAGAAAAAACCACTACCCCAGAAACCCGCCGTGAATTTCTCAAAAAAGGCGCCATAGCCGGGTTGAGCCCGATTGCCCTGGCCGCGTTGGCGGGCTGCAAGGGCAAGGAATCCGCCAATGCTGCACCCATTACCGGGCAACGCCGGAAACTCAGGGCGGCCATCGGTAATGCCGGCCTGCAGAGCACCTGGTGCGCCCTCGGCAAAACCACCGCCGAGCTCTGGGGCGGCATGCTCGACGTCGAGGTGACCTGGTTCGACGGCGCTTTTAACCTGGAAAAACAACGCAGCGAAATGGAGCGGCTGGCCAATCAGGACTGGGACTTCGTGGCCGTGCAGGCCTACCAAACCGATTTTCTGGAGCCTGTCGTTCGCAAGTTCAAACGACGCAACATTCCCGTCATCAGTATGGATACCCACTTGGTCGCTCTCGAACGCATGAGAGAAGTCGGCGTATGGATGCAGATCGAGCCGGATCAGCAATACATGGGCCGCACCAGCGCCCGTTATTTAATGGAAAAAATCGGGGGTCAGGGCAAGGTTATCCACATTGGCGGGGCAAGCGGGCATTCGGGGGCGCAGGGTCGCCAGGCCGGTTTCGAAGAGGTTCTCAAGGATTATCCGAAGGTCGAGGTGGTCGGCGGTGGTGTCCGCTGGTGCGATTGGGAAAAAGAAAAAGCCCGCTCCACCTTTACGGCCTTGCTCAACCAGACGCAGGATAAAATTGCGGGCGCTTTTTTTCATAATGACGATATGGCCATTGCGGCGGTGGAGGCGCTCAAGGGTAGCCGCCACGAAGGCATGGTCGTAGCCGGAGTGGACGGACAGAAAGAGGGGCTCACCGCCGTTAGGGATGGGCGCATGGCCGTCACCACCGTCAACCCGGCATGCCTCATTCACATGACCTCCCTGGTCATCGGTCAATACATTGTGCGTAACGGGGAAAAAATGGAGGACCTTCCTATGCGGGTGGTCACTCCGGGACCTCTGGTTAGTAAAGATACCGGAAATATAGAAGCCTTGCTTTACATGGCGGACCCCACCCATTGCCTGGTCTAGGAATCTGTTTATGTCACGTCCATGCTTCTAACTTGTGAAAATATCTCAAAATCCTACTCCGGGGTAGAGGCTCTCCGGCAGGTCAGCCTGCAATTGCGGGCTGGGGAGATTCACGGACTGGTCGGGGCCAATGGGGCGGGCAAAAGCACCCTTATGAAAATTCTTTCCGGTGCCTTGTCCGATTTTAAAGGAACCATCACCATGGATGAGGAACCCATCCTCATGGGCGATCCACACGAGGCCCTCGCCCACGGTATCGCCATGGTTTACCAGGAATTGTCCGGGGTGGGCAAATTGGGCGTGGCCGAAAATCTGTTCCTGGGCCGCCAGCCGCAGGGCAGATTCGGTTTCATCGACTGGAAAATGATGAACCGCCAGGCCCGTGAATTCCTTGCTACGGTGGGGCTGGAACTGGATGTCACGCGCCCGCTGGAAAGTTTTTCCCTCAGCATTCGGCAAATGATCGAAATTGCCCGTTGCCTCCAGGCGGGCAGCCGTTTGTTCATCCTCGACGAGCCCACCAGCGCCCTCTCCCCCCCGGAAAAGGAGCGCCTTTTTCAGTTACTGGCTCAATTGAAAGAGGAGGGTAAGGGCATCGTTTTTGTCAGCCACTTTATCGAGGAAGTCCTCGAAATCTGCGACCGCGTCACCATCCTGGTCGATGGGCGCCTCCGCTCGACCCTGCCGACAGCCGAATTGAGCAAGCACGAGGTGATTCACGAAATGCTCGACGGCAAGGACATGAGTACCGAAGAAGCCATGGAAGAGGCGGTTCAGTTGCCTCCGAAATCGCATGAGAAACCTTTGCTGCAATTGCATTCTTTAGGGCTTAAGGGCGTGTTTGAAAATATCAGCCTGGAAGTAAGTCCGGGCGAATCTCTCGGTCTTTATGGATTCGTCGGAGCTGGCCATCAGGAATTGGCCCATTGCCTCTGCGGTTCCCAAAAAGCGGATGAAGGTGAATTGACATGGCAAAACCAGCTGATTCCATTACCGGTACCGCACCGGGCGGTGCAAATGGGGATCGCTTTTGTGGCCGCGGACAGGGCGGCTTCGATTGTTCCCAAGGAAGAAAATTTCAAAAACATCACCCTTGCCCACCTCGATACCGCCATCGGTCATTGGGTCACTCCGGCCAAAGAAATTGCCGTAGCCGCTCCCTGTCTGGAAAAAGTAGGCTGTCAGCCACCTGACCCACGCCGGAAAACCGGTTCCCTCTCCGGAGGCAACCAGCAAAAAGTGGTCCTCGGCAAATGGTTGCTGGATGAGGTCAGGCTACTCGTCCTGGAAGAACCGACCCGGGGTATGGATGTGGGGGCCAAGCGTGAAGTGATGGAACTGGTGCGGGATTTGAAAAACAAGGGCGCGGCCGTCCTCATAGCCAGCAGCGAGCCGGAATTGCTTCTGGCCCACGCCGACCGCATCCTCGTCCTGCGGCGGGGAGTCGTCACCCGGGAGCTGTTCGACTGCAGGGTGGACAAAGCGGAACTCATGCGCCATGCCTGAACAAGCCCAAAATTGAATGCAGCCCGTGGCCCGTTCTGCAATTTTTATGGGGAATGATAAATTAAATAATGCAAGATACGAGATGCACGATTCCCTCTTCCCTGACACCCGACACCTGCATCCCGCCACAAGAATTGCAGATGAACCTTAAGTTTTATGTCATCGTATAAATCAGCCCTGCGACATCATGCCCGCGACCTCGCCCCGCTGGCCACTCTGCTGGTCCTTATTCTTTTTTTCTCCGTTTTTACGAGTGGATTTTTTGATCTCTACACCTTCAGTTCGGTGCTCAAGCAGGCCTCCACCCGCGCCATTGTGGCCACCGGCCTGACTTTCGTCCTGCTCTGTGCCGAGATCGACCTCTCCGTCGCCCTTGTGGCGACTTTGGCCGCCTGTCAAATGGGTGTGCTCTACAAATGGATCCTCGATACCGGCCCGGCCGTACTCTCCGCCGCCGCGCCCGATGGCACGTTTACGGTCAGCCTGGCCGGGGCTCTGCTGGTATTGATCCTGCCGGTGCTCACGGGACTCTTTGTCGGTTTGCTAAACGGACTCCTCACGGTCTGGTCGCGACTGCCCAGTTTCATCATCACTCTGGCCATGATGGAGATCGCCCGCGGCTTGGCCAGTTACCTGACCAAAGGTGCTCAATACCCCGACATGCCCGGCGTTCTGCCCAAAGCGGCCAATGAAGGCATTTTTCTCGGTTCCAGTTTCGAGTTGCCTTATTCCGTTTTCGTTTGCGGCGGCCTGTTGCTGGCGGCCCATATAGTGCTCACCTACACGCGCTTCGGGCGCTATGTTTACATGACCGGCGGAAACCGTGAGGCGGCCCGCCTGGCCGGAGTGCGCACGGGATTTGTAGTAGTTGTCTGCCTGGCCATTTGCGGGATGACGGCCGGGCTTGGCGGCCTCATGAACGCAGGCTGGCTCAATAGCGCGGGCGTCAACCAGAACCAGCACTTGTTGCTCGAAGCCATCGCCTGCGTCGTGCTCGGGGGGACCAGTTTATTTGGAGGGGAGGGCGGTATAAAAAACACCTTGATCGGGGTGCTCGCCTTCACCGTGCTTGATGTCGGACTCGGCTACGTTACGTGGGTGGACGAGTTCCTGCGCCGTTCCGTCATGGGGCTGGTCCTGCTGGCGGCTCTCCTGCTCAACGGACAATTGGCCAAAATCCGCCAGGACTGAATCACCGCCGTTATGAACTTACGCAATTTTATACTTCTTTTTCTGAGTTTGGTTATTTCCTCGATTGCGCTCGAGGCCAAACCCCGGGCCAGGGATTTAGGCATTCCATTCGAGGGACAACCGGGCCCCCTCAATGCTATAACGGATGTCGCCGGGGTGGCCGTCGGGCACACCACCATCATTGAGGGCGAAGGACCATTGAAAGTGGGCCAGGGACCGGTGCGGACCGGTGTTACGGCTATCCTGCCCTTGGGAAACGAGACTCTGCAAACCCCCGTTTTTGCCGGTATTTTTGTGCTCAATGGCAATGGCGAAATGACCGGCGCGGCCTGGGTCGAGGAATCCGGTTTCCTCGAAGGACCCGTCATGATTACCAACACCCATAGCGTCGGCACGGTGCACGAAGCCACCATCGCCTGGCGAATCAGTCGGGACGGCCCTGACTCGACCGGTTATTGGTGGTCCCTGCCCGTCGTGGCTGAGACCTGGGACGGCTACCTCAACGACATCAATGGCTTCCACGTCAAAAAAGAGCACGTTTTCGCGGCCCTGGAAAACGCTCGCTCCGGCCCCGTGCCCGAAGGCAATGTGGGTGGCGGCACCGGCATGGTTTGCTATGAATTCAAGGGAGGCATTGGGACGGCTTCGCGCATTATCAATAAAAGACAAGGCGGCTATGTCGTTGGGGTGCTTATCCAGGCCAATTTTGGCCGTCGCGAGGAATTGTTGGTGGCAGGAGTGCCCGTGGGCCGGGAAATCAGGGAAAACCTTACCAAGTCGAGGCCCGACCCACAAGACGACGGCTCCGCCATCATAGTAATCGCCACCGACGCCCCTCTGCTGCCCCATCAGCTAAAAAGACTGGCCCGGCGGGCAACCCATGGTCTGGCCAGAACCGGTAGCACCACCGGCAATGGCTCTGGAGATATCTTCATCGCCTTCTCCACCGTCACCCCCGTTTTCGATTCAGAAGGAAAAACCGCTCAATCAAATTTCCTGTCCAACGATCACCTCGATCCCCTCTTCGCGGCCACCGTCCAGGCCACCGAAGAAGCCATCATCAACGCCCTCATGGCCGCCCAAACCATGACCGGCCGCGACCACCACAAAGCCATCGCCCTACCCCAGGACCGTCTTCAGCAAGTCCTCAGAAAACACAACCGGCTGAAATTTAAAGATAGGACAAATGAATAAAATGTATTGTGAAGATTGTCCTCCCTATAAATCCTGGGGTTTGAGACCAGTTCTTCTTGCGATACGGGCGAGCATCCTTGGCCCGACCTCCTCACGATCATGGAAGGAGAATACATAGTCGGGCCAGCCCCTCTTCGATAAAATTTTGTGTGATCCAGACCCTACACGCTTAATTTTCCATCCGATACGCAACAGCGCTCGTAATACGGCACGGGCCTTGGTAGATGGCCATTGGCTCATGTGACTATCGAAAATACACCGTTAAGGTCGGGTATGTCCTCGCCATGCTCAAGGCGGTCGGCAATGATTCTTAAGGCGAGTGCTTCCACTTTTGCGATGGCCTGCTCCCGTTCTTTTTCATAAACCATGACACCAGGAAGATCAGGAACTTCAGCAATCCACCGTCCGTCTTCCTCTTGTTCGATTTCAATTTTCATTCTATATAGTTTAAGAATTTCAAAGCCACCGTCGAATCAAATATAGACCTGCTTATATTAAAAGCTGACGGAAGGTTCTTTACTTAAACTTATCGGGTTAGATTTACTATAACTTACGCTGGGGGTTGTTTACGAAGAAGGCGGAGAGGATCAGAAGTGCAGAAATACCGAGGGAAAAGATGAAGAGGTAGCGGTAGCCACCGAGGTAGTCTTTGCAAAGGCTGAATATGAGGGGACCGAGGGCGCTGCCGATAACGATTTTGGAGAGAGCAAAACCGCTGATCGCTCCCAGGTGTTTGCGTCC
>JAJFLT010000249.1 GCA_021772555.1 Opitutales bacterium
AGGTACATGTCCTCGGCCAGTAGCGCCCGCAACATAAGTGGCCCCACCGTGGGTAGACTCATAACCAACGCCACAATAGCCCCGCCTGACACTAGTTGCGGAAAAAGCGCGCCGATGCTCGATACAAACGGGTTGAGCGCCAGACGCACCGGATATTTCAGTAGCAGTTTTAAGGGCCGCACACCTTTGGCCCGAGCCGTAGTGACATAGGGCTTCTTCAGTTCGTCCAGCAAATTTCCCCGCATCACACGCATCATGGTTGCAGTGCCGCCAACACCGAGCACCACTACCGGTACCCAAATATGCTTCAGCAGGTCGGCTGCTTTCTCCCAAGTCCAATAGGGTTGGGCCGCAAATTGTGGAGAAAAAAGTCCGGTTGGGTTGATCCCCAGATAATGACTACTCAAATACATGAGGATAACGGCGAGCAGGAAGTTAGGTACACACATACCAAAAAATCCCAAAAATGAAAAAAAGTAATCACCCGCTGAATATTGTCTAACGGCTGAATATGTGCCTATGGGCAACGCGATAACCCAAGTGAGCAAAATGGTGCTTAATGAGATAAAAAGCGTGAATAAAATGCGCTCTCCAATG
Organism: Opitutales bacterium; assembly: GCA_021772555.1. Classification (GTDB taxonomy): domain Bacteria; phylum Verrucomicrobiota; class Verrucomicrobiia; order Opitutales; family UBA2987; genus JAJFLU01. Next base: position 598 of record JAJFLT010000249.1, read on the forward strand.
ATATCATTGACCGGCTGATTTAGTTCCATTGATCGCCCAAGGTTTCCTTGCAACAATCCGGTATCACTGGTTTTAAATGAGGCAAACCAGTAAAGCCCCATCCACCTGGCGTAGCGCTCTATGATAGATTTGTCGAGGTGGAAAATTTCTCTTAACTCCTCGATTTCCTGCAAGTTCGCCTCTTCTCCGCTCATTTGAAGAGCGAGTATGCGAGAATCGATGAAATCTCCCGGAGGTATTTGTATAATGGTGAATGCGATTCCCGAAATAACGAGCAGGGTCGGTATCATGAGCAACAAGCGTTTACCGATATATGGGTGGCGAATCCCCGTTAGAACAATAACCAGACACACGATTCCCCAGACAAGGCTGCGAATTAGTTTTCCTAGTTTCCCACTTCCGCCAGCGGGTATATCATTATCATGGGTAAGGTTGTTGCTCCTCGACGAATCGGGAGCATCAATTTTCTTTTTAAGTTGATAGGTCCTGTCGGCGCCCTCAGGCGGGTTTTCAATATAATAGGTTTCCAGACCCGCGTTAGCCGGTGTCGCGTAATAGAAACCGCTTACAGCGTTGGGGGGTACGTTCCCAACGCCGTTTTTTACCACTACCAATTGTGGCGGCGCAGAGGCGATACTGATTGACCAGACGTTATCCGCGGCGATATCCAGCACCTCTTTGAAAAGATTTCGTTGCTGCTCCCTGGCCGGAGCGCGCAAAGCGGCCTCGTAGGCTTCTAGGGCTCGGCGAAGTGGATGTTCCGGCGGCGGTTCCACAACACCAGGTTTCGCCGCAGCGGCCGCATCGAGGTTGTCGTGGAGTCCGCCCTTCTGATACCAAGTGGCGAATCCGATGGCAAAATGTGCCTCGCGGTTGACCGGCACAAAACTACGAGCCTGTATCAAGGGAAGAAAATCGGTCGAGCTCCCCATAATGGTAAAATCGTGCTTGAGAGCCTGTTTCTCGTTGTGAAACAACCGCGAAGCTCTTTCGCGATAAATTACGCGGATACCCACCCGGGCCCAGTCATCAACAATGAACTGAGCCGGACCTTGGCCGGTCAGCTCCGTATAATCCATAAACCATACCATGCGGGTTCCATCCCAAAAGCTGCGGTAGCCCTCATGATCACGTTCGATTAACCCAAGTTCGTCCAGCATACGGTTAGCCAGCTCAGGATCGTAGGCTACGAAACTCTTCATCAAACCGTCATGGTGAAACATCGATTCGAATCCCGGCGCCGCTTGCGACGGTTCCCCTACACCGTGATATTCGGCATTGATGATTTGCCGCCGGTCAATGGCTAGCGAGAGGGCCTGGCGGAATGTCTTTTCATTGAGTAGCTTTCCTTTCAATCCCGAGGCAGGGTTCCCAGGTTCAGTCACACGGTTAAGATTTGGCCAGATAGTCCATACCGATCGATCGGTTGGGAACCAATGGTAAACCTGGTAACCGCGCGTTTCCCGCTGGGACATAAGCAAGGTATATTGGTCGAAACGCAGGTGCCGCGTCTGCATCGTGACGTCGCCGCTGGAAGCTGCCAAAGGCACCAGCTTTTGGTTGACCACATCGAAATGGACTCGGTCTATATAAGGAAGTTGGCGGCCCTCCGAATCGACCGCCCAGTAGTAGGGATTGCGCACAAATTCCTGTGGTGTGCTGGCCCGATAGGTTCGATAAATCCACGGCCAAATACGGGGATGATCCACATTGTAATAACCGTTATAATTATTGGAAGTTAAGCTTAGGTATAGCTGACGACGGGTGGGAATGTTCCTCAACTTCATGGCCGCCTCAATTAGCGCGTCGTTTCCTACCTTGGGATGGTATTGTTTCAAGTAGTGCTCAGGGGCACAAAATCCCTGCCAGGCACTGGCCAGGCGTTCGAGAAAAAAAGCGTTAGAGGAATGAAAGACAAACTTGATGGTGCCAAGGTCAATCTGCTCAATGAGACCGCGACGCCCATCGATCATCTGCCATTCCGGTTTTGTCCCTGGATAAACGGCATCGCAGTGATCTCGCCAGAAATAGACAATATCATCGGTGGTAAACGGATGGCCGTTGGACCACTTCATTCCTTTGCGTAAAAAAAATGTCCACTCCTTGAAATCAGCAGAAACCTCCCAATCCTTGGCCACATGAGGGACAATGGGATAACCCAATGGCGACCAACGCACCAGGCTCGCGCCAGAGAGCCGCCAATCCATCTGGCCGCCCGGCCCCTTGGCCACATTCTCAAGCCGATACCAAGTGCCCCCATAGCTACCATTGCCATCGACCCCTTCGAGGACTAGAGGCTCCTTCCCCACTCTTTGGTCAACTGGCGGCAATTTGCCTTCTTTTACAAGTTCGGCCAGGATCGGGGCCTCCTCCTTGGGATACCACGCCGCCATTTCTTCACTATAATCTATCTCACGATAGACTACCGGCACGTTATCCGGGTCAAAGCTGACATCGCGCAACTTTTCAGCAGAATCTACCTGTTCTGCGGAATAATCGAGGGGAAAATCAAGCAGATCGGGCTTCAGAATGGCAGCGCAGAAATAAAGGACCATGTAGAAGCCGAACGCCGCCAGGGACAACCCTATTGCGATTTGAGAAAAAACACTTGCCATCCATCTCATCTATTCAACTCTATAAGTCCCGCTTTACCAAACTATTTTCGTTTTCATTTGTTTAACGTTTGGATCGAAAGACCTTCGACATTTTTGCGGACAAACGGGGTTAAGATACTGGCAATATAGCCTATTGTGACACAAGATAACACGCCGATGGGGGCATAGAGGAAAATGTTAAGATCTGTGTGGTTTTTTACCAGAAATGGCGCAATAAATCCTGCCGCGGCCCCGCACAAAACTCCCGCACTGTTTGCCCGTTGAGTGAATATTCCGAGAATGAATACGCCGGTCAGACCACCAGCGATCAGTCCCAATAAAGCGATCAATTGAAATATGATCAGCCGGATATCGAAAGTGAGTAAGAGCAATCCGGCGCCGCATCCAATTATTCCAACAATAACGGTAAGCCAGCGAGCTACTTTCAATGAAGTTCTATCTGAGACTTTTACTTTATTGAACCTATGATAGATGTCGTTTACCAGAGAGGCGGAGACGCTGTTCATGCTGCTATCCATAGACGACAGGACTGCTGCGAATATGCCTGCGATCAAGAGGCCGGCCAGACCGGGCGGAAGTTCATTGACGATGAAATAAGGCAAAATTGCATCATTGCGATCCGGAATAAGCTTTTCCGGGTTTTTTCTGTAAAAGGCGAACAAGGCGGCGCCTAGCGGATAAAAGATCAGGATGGTGGGAATTGAGATAAAGGCATTGGTCCAGATGCCGGAGGCGGCGTCTTTTTCGGTTTTTGTCGATAGGTAACGTTGAACAACCGTCTGTTCGGTTGTATAACCGCCCAGGTTTTGAAAGAAAGGGCCGACAATCAAGACCCAGACGGAAAAGGCGGTGGGATCGAAACTCCAGTTAAAGGTGTGGAATTTTTCATATTGAGCCCCGACCCGAATAATCTCACCAAGGCCCCCAACTTCATATAGGATCAGAAAGAGACAGAGCAGCGATCCCAGGGCCAGAACCAATACCTGTATGACATCCGACCAGACGACGGCTTCCATCCCACCCATGACCGTATAGACGGTGCAGAAAATGCTTATGATAATAACGCATAAATAAGGATTCATCCCCGTCACCGCTGAAAGCGCGACTGCCGGTAGGTAGAGCAATACACCCACCCGTAAAAGTTGGGTGATCAGAAATTTGAACGTTCCGTAGAGCCTGACGACGACATTGAAACGTTTTTCAAGGTATTCATAAGCGGTCGTTACATTCAGTTTCCGAAAGAACGGCAGGTAAAAATATATGACAAAAGGAGCGACCAAAAGGACGCCGAATGATTTCAGAAGCGCGGACCAATCGGTGGCGTAAGCCATAGCTGGAATGGCCATGAATGTGAGGGCGCTTAACTGAGTTCCGAAAATGCTCAATCCGGCCGCCCACCAGGGGATTCGTCTACCCGCCAGGAAAAAGTCCTCAATGCTTCGCTCTCTTTTGGAAAAGTAATAACCTATACCCAGCATGGCTCCGAGGTAGGCGGACAAAACGATCCAATTTGTAATTCCAAAATTGGATTGCGGTGCCTTTTTCTTGACGAAATAGATATCCGGCGAACGTTTTGAAGGTCCACTCTCACCGTTCACAAATACGTGTCCATCGTTCCAGGCCACAGCGGGCAAGGTCACGCGAGAAGATCCGACAGGCATGGAACCCCGACGGGACCAGGTATCCGTGATCGTGTGGTAGAGGTAAATATTGCTCTGGAAAGGAGGGTATTGCCTACGATCGGTGTGCAATTGGGACCCGTCAATCCCGCCAAAAACACCGATATGAGATTGTCCCAGGGGCATGGCCGGGGAGGCTGCAGCTGCTATAGGACGAGGTAAATCCGCCACCCTGCTCCACGGTTTTTCATTGTCTCCTCTGAGTGGCTCGTAGCGATAGGCGTCTTTAAGGTAGGGCGTCAGCTTTTGCGGCTTGCCGTCCTCTCCCGCGACCAATTGCATTCCGCTGAATAGAAAAAAAGAATTATCCTGCACTGCCGCGACGGCCAACATCCGGCCAGGTCCGGGCCAAGGCTCAAGTTCCTGCCAGGAAAGTTGATCGGAGGGTTTGGATAAGTCCAAAGCCCAAAAGGAATGCAGGGTTTCCGTAGCTTGGGGTGATTCCCGCCCCCCTGCGATGTATAAGGTGTTGTCGAGAATCGCGCCACACATATAGGCACATGGTTTCGGCAGCGAAGGCAGCGATTGAAACCGGAGGTCGTTATCGGCCCATCGCAGCATAAAGACATCCGCATAATGTGAAAACCCATCGCTGCCGCCCCCAAAAATAATGCCGCCTTCAAAGGAAGCGGAGACGCCATAGGCCAAAGCGTGAGGAAGCTTCTGGGCTGCCAATTGCCATTGAGATTCCGGTCCATGCAAAAGATAGATGAGGTCATACCACTTTTTTTGACCTCCTTCCCACGCCGGGGGTTCGTTCTTAAAATTAGTCCCGCCGGCCACAATAAGTTTCCCATTGCTCGTTCCGGCAAACATACCTGCGTAACCTTCGTTTTCGGGTATGGGGGGGAGTTTACTCCATTCCAACAACGCGTCTTCAACAGGCTGTGAATAGGTATCAAGGGTGGAGTAACACCACAAAATGAGCGAGAGATAAAGAATGGTCAGTGACCGTCCAAAATATATCCTTGGTTTAATCATGCTGGCTGTATTGAGGCAGATAGGTTCTAATACAATTTACCAGCAACTGCCAGCCATCCGATTCGAATAAACAGGAAAACGGTCGAATACTTCTTAACCTGAACTTCAAGGAATAATTACCTCATGCCTGAATACCTGCGCCGTTCCGGGCCAGGATTCGCCTTGCACGAACATCACGATGTTGCCGTTTTCGCGATCATTGTAAATGCCGCGAATTTCGAAACGCGCTTTATCCGCCATCCCTTCGACCCGGTCCGTGAGTAAAGTTACTGTATCTTTTTTCACGGTAAAAGTTTTTTCATCGACCTCGGCAATTTGCAAAGGCCGGCGTGGCGGTTTAATTTTGGGCTCGTCCAAAAAATGCGTTATGAAATAAAGGCGGCCATTACCGGCGGCCCGGAAGAGGCGGGAATTGGAGGATGCGGACCAAACAATTGACTCGTCATCATATTTTATCGGTGCAGGAACGGCCCATGTTTGCCCGCCGTCGGTAGAAACGGCAGACCATTTCACCTCGCCTGGAAGATCGTCTTTACCGGTATGTTTCCCCCTCATAATCATAAGTATGGGGCCGTCCTTTAATTCGGCAATAGTGCCGACGAGGGCGCCCCGGCTCGAAGATTTCTGGGGAATTTCCACATATTCTCCCAATTCCCACTCGATACCCGAAAGATCATCCTTCCATTTGCCCATAAATACGCCTTGTTTCCAGGCATGGAGCAAATCCTCACTCAATTGGACTTGAAATGGCAGAAGGAGCGTTCCGTCGGCAGTTTTTTCCATATGGGGCATACCGGCCACCATGCCAGACAAGCGGCCGAAATCCACATCCCGAGCCCAATGGTCGGTATCAAATTCTTTCCCATTTTGAATGATTTGTTGGGGGGGCTCCCAGGAAATACCCCCGTCGCGTGAAATTTGCAGGTAGATCTTGCTAAAAGAGTTAATCGCGGTAACAGACTCAAAAAGAGTTACGTCAGGATTTTCGACATAAAGTTTCTGCCAATAAATTAAAACCAATAGGCCATTGTCCCGATCGAGATAGATCAGGTGATTGCCATGCCGTAAAGTTCCACCTCTCTCCTCACGTGCGATGTGCAATCCTTTGCTGATGTCCCAAGTCTTACCATTGTCTTCAGAACGGCGAATGTAGGTATCTATGGGGCGGTCGGGCAGGGCGGTGAGCCAAAGCTGTAGCATGGAACGCCCAGAAAGCGTAGTGTAGTCAGTAGCTTGAATCCCGATATTGGCACGCTCGGCCCACCTGGGATAGGAAAAAAATAAGTCGTGCTGTACGGAAAGTTGCTCGGATTTCACATTGTTCGCAGAAAGGATCAACCCACTATAAGCCAACACTACTGCCAGAGAGATGGTATTAAATTGCTTCATTTGTATATATATTGTATATAACTGTGTTAAATGCTGTCAATTATCTTTTGGATGGATTTGGTATTCGACATTACTGAAAGTTTTTAAATTTATATAAATCAATAAGTTAAGATTTTTTTAAAAATGTAGGGATTTAAATTTTTGAACACCTGAATTTGCTAAATGATACCTGACCATAGGTTGCTTGCCTCATTGCGATGCTGAATTGCAGTTGTCAGGATCGATTGTTAATTAACCGTAGACATTTAAACTTGACTTGCTGCAGATTGCGCTGGAAATAGCAATGGATGGTGATTTCGAATATTAGTCTTTCCTGATATGATTGTGGACTGCCATACCCATCTTTGGAAGAGCCCGGAAGAATTCAGTGAAGGTTTGCGCGACGAACTCGCTTCGGTCGGGTATAGCGATGAGATCATGGATGTTTCCCCTGAGCGGCATGCCGCCGCCACCTCTGGAGCCGATTGTTCGATCGTATTTGGGTTGCGGGCGGCTCTTTCCGGATTCTTAACCGTCAATGACACGGTTGCAAAATACGTGCGAACCGACCCCGAGAAGTTGATCGGGTTTGCCGCTCTCGATCCGACAGAACCGGGCGTCCTTGAGGAGCTCGAGCGAGCTGTTGGACAACTGGGCCTTCGCGGGATTAAATTAACTCCGATTTATTCTGGATATCATCCCTGGGATGAGCGCGCTTGGCCAATTTATGAGCGGGCGGAGGCGCTTGAGCTTCCCATCCTTTTCCACCAAGGCGCTACATTTCCTAGAAAAGCTCCACTCAAATTCGCCCTGCCACATCAATTGGAGGACATCGCACTCCGGCATCCCAATTTGAAGATCGTCGTTGCCCACCTGGGACACCCTTGGGAAGCGGAAACTATCGTTTTAATACGGAAGCAGCCAAATGTATTTTCAGATATTTCAGGCCTTCACGGAAGACCCTGGCAGTTTTATAATTCTCTACGTCTCGCTGTTGAGTATGGAGTTGTTCATAAACTTCTTTTTGGAACCGATTTTCCGTTTTTTACTTTCGAAGATACCGTGGATGGGCTCCACAACATAGTGGAGATGTCGCAAAAGATGGGGGTGCCTCCTTTGCCGACCGAATTACCCGACGAGATCATCCACCGAAACACTTTAAAGTTACTAGGATTGAAGGGGTAAATCGTAATTATTCCCGATGAGGAATCCAGTGGATCCACTTTTTACCACAGACTGAAGAAAATGAAAAAATTGCAGGACAAAGTTGTTCTTGTGACCGGAGTTGCGAGGGTGAAGGGCATCGGAACGTGCAATTGCTCTGGCGATGGCTCGCGAGGGAGCGCAAATTGCCTGTGTCGACATCAATGAAAAGGGTTGCCGCCAAACCGCTAGCTTGGTTCGTAATGAAAAAACGCGGGCAATTGCCCTGAAGGCTGACGCGTCTAAAGCGAATGAGGTGGAAAAAGCGGTAAACGAAACAGTAGCCTCTTTGGGGGGCCTCGATATCCTGGTTAACAATGCGGGCGTGGTATGTTTCAGAAGCCTGATCGATCTGTCTGAAGAAGATTGGGAGAGGACATTCCAGATCAATTGCAAAGGTTACTTTCTTTTCTGCAGGGCTGCCGCAAAAGCGATGGTTAAACAGGGTCGGGGCGGAGTCATTATTAATATTTCGTCGATTTCGGCAACTCTGGCAGGGGCAATGAAAGTCCATTATTGTGCCTCCAAAGCGGCAGTGCACATGATGACTCAGGGGTTGGCCCTGGAACTGGCTCCGGAGGGAATCCGGGTCAATGAAATTTCCCCCGGCGCCATAGAAACCAATATCATCAAGGACGCGGGTATTCGCGAAGCGTTTGCCCGTATCCCCGGGGTTGATCGAACTCCGCTCGGGAGATCATGGGCAGGTATGGACATCGCTCCGGCCGCAGTTTTTCTGGCCAGCGATGATGCTTCTTTTATTACCGGGGCCAATCTTGTGATTGACGGCGGTCTCACAGCGGGCCAACCCGCGCTGGAGACTCCTAAATCGTAATTTAGTTTTCCGATTAAAAGGTTTTTACTTGCACTAATAATATTTAACTGTTTATTAACTGTTTAGATTAAATCATTGAAATGGTGACGTTGTGTATCATTTTTTGTGATCCAGATAAATAATAAAACTTAACAATCCGCCCAAATATCCAAACTTGGGCGAATGCGAACAAAAACCTATGATGACAGTAGAAGAACTTCGAAGTAAACTCCGTGGTCCCATCGTGGCCATGACAACACCTTTCAACCAAGACCTTTCGCTTGATCTCGATGGTTTACGCCGTTTGACGGAATTTTACATTGAGTCGGGAATTGAAACAGTCATTGCCGGTGGAAGCACGGGGGAGTTCTTTTCCCTTACGGATGAAGAACGCAAGGAGGTGATAAAGACGGTTGTCGATGTCGCCGATGGCAGGATGACGGTCATTGCGGGCACTACCCATTCGGGGACGCAAAGCTGCATCGATCTGACTCGCTATGCCGAGGATGTGGGTGCGGATGGCGCGATGGTCACACCGCCCTATTATGGTTATAATGGCGGAGGTTTTTCCTGCCTTTGCAGTCATTTTGATAAAGTCACACGGGCCACGAATATTGGGATTGTGGTATATTTTAGTGGGGTGGTTTTGCCTTTGGTCTCCGATATTCTGGCAAAACCGGACATGATGCTGGATTTGGTTGACGCATGCAACGGAAACGCCTCCGGGTTCAAGGATTCTTCGGGGAATTATCCGTTTTATAGAGACGTCAGTCTTCTCCTCAAAGATCGTGTATCCGTTATGGGCAGCGCCGGGATGAATTATTTCTACTGGGGCTTTAAGTATGGATCCCCTTGTTCACTGACTGGGTTGGGAAACATATGGCCTTCGGTAGAGATCGAGTTTCATCAACATCTCTTGCAAGGCGAAGATGCGAAAGCCATGGAAATCATTATGCAAAAAGACCTTCCTTACCTGCGCGCTTGCACGAAAACACGCCGTTACTGGGCTTGTGTAAAAGCCCTTCTCGATATGTCAGGTTTACCTGGGGGGCCGGTTAGAGGGCCGCTGCTGGCTGTGGAACCGGCAGATCGTGAAATGCTTGGGAATACATGCGCAAAGATGGGGTTGTTGGAATCACCTGAGCGGCTTTCCGCAGTTTCCGATTGAGTTTCCCGGTTGGTTAAAGTGGAGAGGATTACGAAGCCTTCTTGATGTTCAAATAATCTTGCGACCTAAAAGTTAAGGAGATCGATTTGAGGATTTGACGCCGTGCAGACGACTGCATTAAATCTCCGTCGGCGGGTATTCAATAGTTGGTGGATACCTGCACATGCAGGTTGCAGATGAAGGACACTAAAACTGAGAAACCCCTTAACGTGGTATTGATCGTCGCCGATCAAATGCGCGCGGATTGCGTGGGTTGCTATGGCAATGATCTTATCAGGACTCCAAATATTGACCGGCTATCCCGTGAGGGTACTACCTTCCGATGGGCTTTCGCGCAACACCCGCAATGTCTTCCCAGCCGGTCCTCCTTTCACACGGGACGCTATTGTCACGAAAACGGGGCGATCTCCAATCATGTCGGGATGGCGGCGGATGAACGCACCTTGGGAGAATACATGCAGGATGAGGGGTATAGCAGTTCTGCCATAGGCAAGGTGCATATTTTCCCCACCAAGACCGAAACCAGCTTTGACCAGACGGTATTGTGCGGGGGACAAAATTCAGATGCCGTCAGCCCCGATGTCCTTCACGAAGATTATAAAAACTGGATCAAGGCCAATGGATTTTGGGAGGCTTTGCAAAAGACTTACGAGGGCCACGCTTCGAAAGCCTACCGGGAAAATTTTCAGGCTCTTCCGAGCCAGGTGCCGGCGGAAGCCTACATTGATTGCTGGGTGGGCGATCAATGCGTTGAACGCCTGAACTCTTTACCTGAGGATGAACCGTTCTTCCTTTTTGCAAGTTTCCCTAATCCGCACAACCCGTTTGAGCCACCGGAGCCTTATGCTTCGCTTTATGATCCGGAATCGATGCCTATTCCGCGATCATTCCACAGTGATCTGTCGGACAAACCACCGCAACAACTGGCTTACAAAAGACACGGCAGAAAAAACATCGGCAGCAACTACGAGCATTTGGATATAGAGCGGTTGCAGCGTGTGATGGCTTATTATTATGCTTCGATCACACTGGTCGACGACCAGGTGGGCAAAATCCTAAAAACGATAGAGGAGAATGGCCTAAGTGAAAACACCTGTGTGATTTTTATGTCCGATCATGGGGAGCTTTTAGGACATCATGGGATGCTGCTCAAAAGCACGGACCAATACCCTATTCTCTATGACAAGTCCCTCCATGTGCCTCTAATAATTCGCACGCCCGGCGCCCCCGAGGGCGTGACCGTGGACAGTGCGGTCGAGCTGGTAGATATCTGTCCGACAATTCTCGAAATTATTGGGGCCGGGATTCCGCCGGAAGTTCAGGGGCAAAGCCTGTCACCAGCCGTTTTTGGGGGGGCGGCCCCCCAGCGCGAATTTATCTTTGCCGAAAGTGGAGCGGTGAAAATGCTCCGAGGTGAGCGTTACAAGCTCGTTTACTATCCCGGTCAAACTTATGGTGAGCTTTATGACCTGGAGGACGATTCACTTGAAATGGACAACCTTTACGCTGATGCCTCTTACCACAATATTCGGCGAACGATGGAAAAGGCTCTTTTGGATCGGTTGATCCATATGGAGGCTCCACGCCAAGGTGAATCGTCGAAAGGACGAGCCTACTGGAGGACTCTCTACAAACTTCCTTTTTAAGAAATTAGATTAGTTCAACATGAAAATTACCCAACTGAAAACTTTCCTTCTAAATTCCGGTCAGCGGATGAATTCCATGACCGGATATGGTCCCAACTGGGTCTTTGTCAAAATCTATACGGACGAAGGCCTGACTGGTCTTGGAGAAGCCTTTCCCACCGGGAAAGCCAGGACGACCGAGGCGGCTCTTGATGAATATGCGCGATGGCTCATAGGCAAGGACCCCTCACACATTTTACATCACTGGCAGGCTTATTATGTAGGTTCCCGTTACCCTCTTGGCACGGCCACAATGGGCGCCTTAAGTGCAGTGGAACAAGCTCTCTGGGATATCGCCGGGAAGAGTTGTGGGCTACCTGTATATAAAATGCTCGGCGGTCCCACCCGGGAGCGCATCCGGCTCTATGCCGGCGGTCGCTACGTCAATGCCGCAGCCTCTCTCGTTGAAGGCGCCCGGCAGTCCGTTGAGGCAGGGTTCACGGCCGTCAAATTCGCACCCCATCCTCCGGGCTATGCCTCGAAATCCTTTGAAAGAGTGCTTGAGGAATCTGTGGAACGTGTCAAAGCGGTTCGAAATGAAGTCGGCCGAGATATCGGCATCGCCCTCGATTATCATGGCCGCAGTTTTGGGCCCTCACAAGCGGCCCAACTGGCGCGTGCCGTCGAGCCTTATCGGCCCATGTTTTTAGAAGAACCCGCGTTGACGGAATACCCGGATTCCACAGTTGAGGTCAAAGCGAAAACGGTCATCCCGATTGCCACCGGAGAACGCTGCATCAGCCGCAATCGGTTTCGCGCTATCCTCGAAAACAGGGCTGCCCATATTTTGCAACCAGAGCCGACCGTCTATGGAGGTATTTTGGAGACCGTCAAGCTCGCTGCCACGGCCGAGATGTTTGATGTGTCCGTGGCGCCTCACCAGGCAGGAAGCCCCGTTTCGCTCCTTGCTTGTGCCCATATTGACGCGGCTATATGCAACTTCTTGATCCAGGAGTGTAATGTTCTATTCGATGATCCTATGGTGCAGGAATTGTTTAGCGGTCTGCCTGTTGTCAAAGATGGGGATTTAATTTTGCCGGAAACCCCCGGACTGGGAATTGACTTGAATGAAGAGGCCGCCAAAACCTACCCCTACAAACCTTTCGACCGTAAGGTTGTAATCAATCCGGATGGATCAATCGGTCTCATGTAATGTTTAAGGTGTAACTGTTGGAGCATTTGTTGTGATATACCGAACACTTGGACGCACGGGATTAAAGGTATCCGCATTGGGAATGGGGACAGGTGGAGGACTGGATCCGTTAGGACAGAAGAGTGGAAAGTCGGAAGCAGAAATCCTGCGCCTTTTACGTCATGCCTGCGAACTTGGGATAAACTTGTTCGACACAGCACCAACTTATTTCGATAGTGAATTATTGCTCGGCCACGCCTTAAAAGCTCTTCCAAGGGAAAAAGTCATCATCTCCACCAAAGTAGCCCTTGCCCGCGGTAACGCTGGCGGAGATCTGCCGAGAATGACTGCTAACGAAATAACCGCCAGTCTGGAGACGAGCTTACGACGCTTGCGAATGGACTATGTGGATATACTGCTGTTGGCTGTGCCGGGGGATCAATACTACGATGTATTTGTCAATGAACATCTCCCGGTCCTCAACAAATTACGGGATGAAGGAAAGTTCCGCTTTTTGGGATCGAGCGAGCAATCAAGTGTAGATGGTTCTCACCGTTGGCTTCAAAAACTTCTGCCCAGCGGTTTGATCGACGTAGCAATGGTGGCCCACAACATGATCAACCAATCGGCCCAGAGTTCAATCCACCCATTGTGCCGGAAACATAATATTGGAGTAATAAACATATTCACCGTGAGGCACGTCTTCGGTCATGCCAAACGGCTTGAGGAAGTGGTGACCGATCTGAAAAATCGCGGATTGATTGAGCGGGAGGCGCTTTCGGATAAGGATCCCCTAGCCTGGTTGCTGGAAGACGGC
>JAJFLT010000250.1 GCA_021772555.1 Opitutales bacterium
CAGGAATACCGGCACCCTCACCCGGTTTTTTGATTCCGAGGATAATTTGCTCGTTCCAGAACATTTCAACACTGTGGGCTCAGAGTTCGTTTCTTACGTTGCACAGACCGAAGATCCCGCAGGCTGGATTGCCCGCATCCAGATCGATAGCGATGAGACCCGGCAGGTGGGCTATTCTGACGATCTCTTTTTCGGTACGGCGGCAATCCCGGAACCGGCCACGGGAATACTATTGGGCCTCGGGCTGACGATTCTGCTAGTGTTTCGTCGTTCTGAGTCTACTTAAAAACTTAATTCGCTGATACTCTCCAAGCAGAAAGGTTGACTCCCTTGCGAATGGTATGGGCACCTTTCCAGGCAGTTCCATTCATCGTCCACAAAAGCAGGTTTCCTCCGCTATGCTGCATTAAAAGATCGGGCTTTGAGTCTCCATCGAAATCCTTTACGTTTTTCACAGTCCAGTTTTTCAAGTTAACTCCTTTACGAATTGTGTGGCTGCCTTTCCAGGCAGTTCCGTTCATCGTCCATAAGAGTAGGTTGCCTCCGCTATGCTGCATCAAAAGATCGGGCTTGGCGTCCCCGTCAAAATCCTCCACGGCACGAACTGTCCAACCGTTTAGATTCACTCCTTTTCGAATTGTATGGGCGCCTTTCCAGGTGGTGTCGTTCATGGTCCATAAGAGCAAGTTTCCAAAGGTATGCTGCATAAGGATATCGGTTTTAGCATCTCCGTCAAAATCGGCGGCCGCGCGCACTACCCAGCCGGATAAATCCACTCCTTTGCGAACGGTGTAGGTCGCTTTCCAGGCGGTGTCGTTCATGGTCCATAAAAGCAGGTTTCCTCCACTATGCTGCATCAAAAGATCGGGCTTGGCATCGCCATCGAAGTCGGCCACTGCTTTGACTGCCCAGCCACTCAGATCGACTCCCTGGCGAATGGCGTAGGTCGCTTTCCAGGAGCTTTCCGACATTTGCCATAGCAGCAAATTTCCGTTTGAGTGCTGCAGCAGCAAATCACGTTCTCCATCACTGGAAAAATCTCTCAACGCGCGCACCGTCCAACCCTTCAGGTTGACCCCTTGCCGAATCGGAGCTGCCGTTTTCCAGGTCGGCCCATCCATTAGCCATAGAAGCAGATTTCCGTTCGTATTCTGCATCAGGATGTCGTCCGTTCCGATAGTTAAATCGGTCGTCAAGGCCTTTAGCAAATCCACCCTGCCAAATCGGCTGAGTCCGGTCAGTGCGCTGGGACGGGTCACCGTATAGTAGAGCCTGTCGATCAACGGAGCCATTTCGGAAGATGGGTACTCCGCTTTGAGCAATGCAAATATCCCACTTACCATGGGTGTTGCCATGGAGGTGCCGCTCTTGTAGGAATAGCTCGAGTTGCTGGCAAAATTGGTTGAATAAATCGAGCTTCCGGGGGCGAAAACATCGACCGTTTGGGATCCGTAATTGGAAAAAGACGAGCGGTTGTCTGCGGAATCGCTGGAACCGACCGAAATTACGTTTCTGGAGGCATAACTCGATGGATAATGAGGTGAGGAATTGTTATTCCTGCTATCATTTCCCGCCGCTGCCACAAAGATGATTCCCTGGTCTCGCGCCGATCTTATGGCGTCGAGAAGAAAAGTTGAAAAACCCCCGCCTCCCCAACTGTTGTTCATGATGTCGGCCCCGTGGTTGATGGCGTAGGTGATTCCCTCGATGGCATTCGAACTGGAGCCCTTGCCGTCGGAACCCAAAAATTTTATCGCCATCAACTGCACATCCCAAGCCACCCCGGAAACTCCCGTCGCATTATTGCCGACAGCACCGATGGTACCCGCCACATGTGTCCCGTGGCCATGATCGTCTTGCGGATCGCCGCTACCGCTAATAATTGTATTGATGCCGTAAATGTCGTCAATATACCCATTGGCGTCATCGTCGAGACCCGGAGTGCCATTATTTTCCGCGGTATTAACCCACATATTTGCCACCAGGTCTTGATGGGTATAGCGTACTCCTGTATCGATCACGGCAACCTTGACGAAGGAAGCGCTCGTTCTCGTATTCCACGCTGCCGGTGCGTTGATTTTCGACATCCCGTAAAGCAGTGAATAAGAAGGATCGGACGGAACTGCTTCCGGACCGTTGAACGGTTCCTGGCTTTCATCGGACAAAAGTTCGGGATCAATATCTTCATATTCAACGGCATGGACGATATAATCCGGTTCCAGCGTTTTTATAAGTCCGCTTTTGAGAAATCCATACATTACATCTTCAACTTTGCGGAGCTGGCCGAAGGCGATGACGACCATGACGCCGTCACCAAGATTTTCATAATACTCAGCCACACGAACATCTAATGACTGGTGTAGGCGGTTGACATTGGAAACGGCTGCATACTCGTTGAATTTCAGCAAAATTCGGCCTTTCTCGTGGGGAAAAGACAACTGTCGGCTAAGTGTTTCGGCTATTTCCAAATCGTCGGGAATTCGCTCGGGGATCAGTGTTCCGGAAGGAGGAATTTTAGGTAAAAATGTCAATTCAGCGGCAAAATCCTGAAGAGACGGCGACCCCTCATTCACAGCAGCGTCGCTGGCGTAATCACCATCACCATATCCAATTGCATCCCGGACTGGAACTACTTTAGCCGGATAAGGCTCATTTCGACTCGACTTCTGAATTGATTGAAAACCCTCCCGCTCGATCACCGCCGGAGAAACGATGCCTTCAACAGAAGAAAACGAGGTTGGCGTCTCTCTTTCAATCGCCCGAAATGAGTTTTTTAAAAAAAATAATAGACCGGCACCGATCAAGCAAAATACGATGATTTTTACCGAAAAGGACTTCATTGACTAGGAGAGATAATCATGGATTTCTCTCCTAAAAGTCGTCAGAAAAACAAAAACTTCAGTCGGCGGCGAAAATTTTTCGCCTGCTGACGTTAAACTTCAACCGGTTCGA
>JAJFLT010000026.1 GCA_021772555.1 Opitutales bacterium
GCATTTGCAGCTGAAGAGGCTTTTCGAAGATCTCCCTGCCGAAACCGGATCCAGGCTATCCTGTCCATCAGCCGGCGCCATAATTGAGGACTTTTCTCATGCGTGGAATTGTCCAAATAGTGCAGCCCCAATTCAAGGTAGTTCATGGCCTCCTCGAAGGAGCCGTCTCTTTGCCGGACATCTGCCAATTCCCGAAGGGTTGCAATAAATATGGGGGTGAAAAAAGCATGGTCGGTGCGATTTTCCCAGTTTTCCAGGAATTGAAGGGCATCGAATAAAACCGTTTGTGCCTCCAGGTATTCACCTCTCAGTTTTAAGGCTTTGCCCAGGCCCAGGCGGGCTTCAAAAAAACTTTCGTTGTGTCCGTTGAGGCGCTTTGGCAGCAAATCCATGGCCTGCCGATATTGTTGGATGGCGGATTCGTTAGCGGAACGGTGTCGCGCTTTGTCGGCAGCTTTTATCAGGTAGGGAATCGCCTTTTTCGGCTGATCGCTTTTTAGATAATGAAAAGCCAGTTCCTCTTCTTGTTCAGGTTTTGACAAGGTATTTTCTTTCCGATTGCAGCTAAAAGTAGTTTGGCCTGGAAATGTGCTTTGCTGCCAGACCATCAATTGTTCAATTGAGGTGAATTTTATGCATTGGTTAAAAAGAATCAAGATTCATTGGTTTGATATTTCGTTAAAAAAAGGTAAAAATTCACATTAAGCGTTAGGTTAGATTTTCCGTGTACAATTATCCCCTATTGATTTTGGAATTGGTTTCATGAAAACGAATTTCCGGATGTGGGTTGATGAATGCTTTTACCGGGGGGACAGTTAGCGGGGTCGGTCCGTGTAAAAAGAGTTTGAATCCAAAGTTTACAGCTAAGGCCTGTGAAGACACAATTGCAGCGTTTCCTCGGCTTTGTTAAGGTTCGGGACTGATCCGAGAGCGTTGAAAATCCGGATGGCTTCCCGGCAATATTCTTCCGCTTTTATTCGAGGTGGAGTCTCCTTTCCTTTTTCCTTTTCCGCTTTGTTGAGCAATGCCTGGCTTAATTCCAGTAAAGCGAGTCCTTGGCGGTAGGGGTCTCGCTGTTGCCGGGAAAGTTCCAGTGAACCTTGCAACAAGGGCATCGCTTCATTGAATCTGCCTCCACGTGCCAGGAGCAATCCAGCAATACGTTGGCAGTCAATTTCTTCATCCACAAATCCACCCTCGCTAGCCATTTGGTGGGCTTTTTCGGCGGTTGCGATGGCCAGCTTTAATTCACCATTATTTGCTTGGACTATGGCTAAAATCCAATTGGCGCGAACTTCAATCTCTTTTCCGCCAATGGCTTTGGCTAAATTGAGGCTAACTTCAGCATGCCGGGCAGCTGACTTTAATCGATTTTCCAACAGTCTGAGGTGGGCCAGGCTGCTGCGGGAACGGGCCATTCCGAAACTTTCTCCCAATTGTTCACGAATCTTCAGCGCTGTTTTTAAATTTTGCTGGGATGCCGCATAGTCACCCATTGCCATACGCAAAATTCCCAGATTATCGAGACTGCAGGCCTGGTTTTCGAGGTCGCCAATCGATTTCTGCAAAGAATAAGCCCGCTCATAACAGCTGATCGCACTGGTCCAATCACCTCGGATGTCATGAAGCACCCCGAGGTTGTTGTAGGCGACGCCCATGCCCCAGGAATAGTTCAATTTATCATACCATTGCAGGCTCAACTGGACGTGGGCGATGGCTTTGTCGAGATTGCCTTGTTGCCAGCATACCCCACCGAGCGTATTGCGAAGGCTGGCCCGGATGGTGGGATTGATATCGGATTCCGTTGCCGCGTTTTCAATGGCCTGGAGGGCAGCGTCATGGGCTCTTTGCAGTTTGCCTTGCCGGAAATAGATCCAGGCTATGCGATCCAATACAGAGTTCATCAACTCCGGTTTATTCGGGGAGGCTGTTTTTCCGAGTTTCCTCAGGCTTGTTTCCAGGTGTTTCAATGCCGGATCGAATGCTCCTTCGCGCTGAAACACATCGGCTAACTCCCGTAACGTTTCCACCAGAGTAATTTTCATGGGACTAGCGGCGGAGTCCGTATCCCATTCCTCCAGTTGATCGAGAGCTTCGGTCAGGATTCGCCGCGCTTCCAGGTATTCTCCGGTCAACTTCAAGGCTTTGCCCAAGCCGAGCCAGATTTTTGAAAATGATTCGCTTTGCTCGATTGTGGGTCGTGAAAGCAATGCACATGCTTTTCTATATTGTTCAATAGCGATTTCGTTGGCACCGCTGCTTGTGGCTTTGGCGGCAGCTTTAATCAGGTAGGGTATGGCTCTTTTCGGCTTGCTGCTCTCGTAATAATGAAAAGCCAGCACCTGCGCTTTTTCACTTTGCGTCCAGATCGAGCTTTTACCGATTGCGAGGGCGGCTTGGAGGTGAATTTTCTGGCGCGGCCGCTTCAATAATGTGCTGTAAATTCCCTCCTGAATCAAGCTGTGTCTAAATGCGAAACCGGTGCTGGATTTGAAGGGTTTGGGGATAATAAATTGTTTGGCTACGAGTTCATGCAATTGCTTTGTTATGGATTTTGTCGTTGCGCGTTTCATTTCGATCAGCAGATCCGTGGGAAACGGTGATCCCAATACCGCTGCATGATACAATGTGTGTCTTAGCGTGGCGGGAAGTTTGTCGTAACGGGCAAGAACCAAACCCTGAAGGCTTTCGGGTACTTTTTGCAGGGCCTCATAGGCTCCCTCCCGAACTCGCCAAGTGTCATTGTCTTTTTCCAGTTTCCCCTGATCGATCAGCATTCTGACTATTTCCTCGATGTATAGAGGATTGCCTGCGGCTCGATCTGCTATCCTTTTTTTCAGGGGTTCGGTCTGGCCGGAAGTTTCGTTTATGATTTGGTCTAAAAAGCATTGTCCCTCCGTATCTGAAAGAGCCCGCAATTGAATATCGACAAACTGGTCAGGTATTTTTTCGACCGTTTTGAGGAGGGCGTTTAAAACCATTTCTCTTTCCAACTGCCGAGAGCTGAAAACCAACATCAAGGGTGCCTCAGCAGCAGTTTGCACGAGATATTCTAGAAAATCCCGTGAGGCCGGATCAATCCAGTGCAAATCTTCGAAAATCAATACGACTGGATTTAATTGGGCCAGTGCCAGAAGAAGTTTTCGCAAAGCAGAGTGGGTCTGTTTCTGCAGCATCTTGGCGTCTAATTTTCGAAAAAAGATATCAAATTTTTCGTCCTCAATTTGTAGCCCCAGCATAAGGGCCAAATAAGGCAGCACATTGTCATTATCCAATCCATGTTTTTTCAGGAATGAATGAAGGGTATCGATCTGAATGGGCGTTGGATCGATGTGGGAAAAGTTTAAAATATCTCTTAAAAGATCAGACACCACCCAGAGGGGTTTGGAGCGGGTATAGGCGGGGCAATTCCCTTGGTAAATGTCTATATGCAGATCGCGGGATGAGGATCGGAATTCACCGACCAGCCTGCTTTTCCCCACACCGGCTTCGCCTGAGAGCATAACAATCCGGCTGCTACCCTGGTTGATGACTTCATCCAATGCCTTTTGCAATTTGTCTAAATCTTCCTCCCTCCCAATCATCGGGGCATTTCCCCCGGGCATGCTCCGCAAGCGATCCGATTTTTCTTTTATGGTTAGGGCCTGGTAAGCCGTGACGGGCTGTTTTATGCCCTTTAATGCGATCGGCGCCAACGCCTTGTATTCAAAAAGCGGTTTTGTCAGCTGGTAGGTATTGCTACTTGCCAGAATCGTGCCTGGTTGAGCGTTTTCCTCCAATCTCTTGGCCAGGTTCACGGTGTCGCCAATAACGGTATATTCCAAATGAGATTCTGGTCCGATTTTTCCGGCGATGACCAAACCGGAATTGATGCCCATGCGGATTTCGAAATTCACCCCGTATTTTTCTTTCAGACGCTTTTTCATCGCCGGTAATATGGCCAACATTTCGAGGGCGGCGCGGACGGCTCGTTCGGGATCGTTTTCATGGGCTACAGGGGCTCCAAAAAGGGCCATTAACCCGTCACCCATAAATTTGTCGATATTACCCTCAAATTTGTAAATGACCTCAGCCAGCAGGCGCATGGCTTCATTGATGAACAAATAAACCGATTCGCTATCGAGGCTCTGGGAGACTCCGGTGAAATCGGAAATGTCCAAAAATAGAATGGTGACTTCACGCCTTTCTCCGGTTTCATCCGAAGCTGCCACGTTTATGTTTTCATTGAGGATCTCGGGCCCGAGATCCCAATGGTTTTTCATTCCATCATTCTTTTTGGGCATAGAAGATGGATACTCTTTCAGTTCGTCTTGAGCTGAACTCATGAAGTGTGTGGGATTTTTACCTGCTACGATAAAATGAAAATCCATCGATTGATAGATTTTCGGGGGGAATTTTTATTAATGCATAGATCGGCATGGATGCCAACAAGTTCCATCATTGAAATGAAAATCCGATATTACCTGATGGACAGGAATTTCCTTGCCACCTGCCGAATTATGGGTGTCGGATGAGCAACGGTTAAATTGAAGCAATTATCCCTTACGGCTCAAAGGAATGGAAAAAATTGATGATATTTCAAAGAAACCCGGAGCGCTCCACCGGCTGAGCGAATCAATAGTAAACCTGGGCGGCTATTATAGAAGCTATAGCGCCGATTTTAAAAGTGCG
Organism: Opitutales bacterium; assembly: GCA_021772555.1. Classification (GTDB taxonomy): domain Bacteria; phylum Verrucomicrobiota; class Verrucomicrobiia; order Opitutales; family UBA2987; genus JAJFLU01. Next base: position 4,672 of record JAJFLT010000026.1, read on the forward strand.
CCAACTTCGGACGAAGAGAGGGAGTTGGATTCTTTGCTGGCGGGCTATCCCCGGAACCACGATTACCGAATCCGGGATGGAAAACTGATTCCCAGCTACCGTCTGTATTGCCGGGAGCGGCTGGTGACGGCGCTGTTTCCAAAAGATATGGAATCGTTTCTCGATATCGGATGTTGCCGCGGCTACTATGTCTACAAGGCATCGGAAAAACCGCAGTGCCGTTTGGCCTTGGGTATCGATGTGTTTGAGCCGTTTTTATCGATTTCACGGCAGTTAAAGGACTTTTTGGGCCGGGAAAATGTTGCTTTCAAAATGGCGGCGCTGGATGAGGTGGGGGAGGATGCGGTAGGATATGGCGGACCTTTTCAAACCGTGATGACGATAGGGACCTACCATTATCTCTTTTGGGGCAGCAGCCGCAGCGACAAGGCATTTTTTGATCACCGGCGTATCCTTGCTCTGTTGGCCGGATTGTGCGGCGAGCGCCTGATTTTTTCCGCCCGCCTGGAGATGGATCGTCTTCCCGAAGAGATTGCGGCCAAAGCCGAAGCCCACGAAAAAGCAGATACCTACAATTCCGCGGAATTCCTACGAGTGGCCTCGGAATTTTTCAAAGTCCGGGAAGTTGGTTTTTTAGGCGCCTATCCGCTTTTGTTGATGATTAAAAAGTGATTTTTGGAGAGAGAAATCATCACGTAAATTCCGGCGGCAGGACGGGGTTTTTACCGTAATGTTTTTTATACATGCGGATGGCCCTCTTCATCACCTTTTTCCAGATTAGGGAATTATCCTTCAGTTCCCGGCCTGCAGGGCGGTGGCTGTACTTTCTGATAAACAAGGCCAATTCTACAGTAGACAATTCAAGATGGAGGGCGGAAAAGAGCAGGCCGCCCAAGTCTTTAACCAGCCAGCGGTTTGGCACTTTTCTCCTCATTTGTGCGCGATGCAGGTCGATGAGGTAAAGCTTTATGGATTCTCCAGCCCGCAACCTGACCCAATCGCGGCTCTCGACCATTAAATGATCCAGATAAAGGTCCCGATGGTTGAGGCCGTGGCGGTGGATTTTTGAAGCCAGCAGGGCCACCTCCTCAATCAGAATTGAGCGAATGAGGGTAATTTGTTTCTCGGGCAATTGAGCCCACGATTCCTCGATGTGGGCCAGCTTGAGCTTGTTTTGCAGTTCTTCCGTGATAAGGAAGGATTCCCGGGCAGCCGGATTGAGGCCACGAATCCCGAACCCCGCGATTTGCTGCGTGGCCACACCGGTTTCCTCGACCGCTTTGATGGCTTCGTATTCGTTGCGGGCACTGGTCACCGGTAGGTTTCCCTGTAAAAGGCTTTTCAGGATTTCCCCCCAGCCAATTCCCCGATGGGTCTTGAGAAAAAATGACCTGCCAGCGATTTCGAAACGCACCGTGCGCCGATTCGCTATCTGTCGGAAGACCTCGCCCGGCCATTCCATCAAACGATCAAATAGATCCGGCCCTTGGGTCAGATTTTTTTCAAGAAAAGGGGAGAGCTCGAGCAAAGGTAAATGAGGTTTAGAGGCCGAGGCGTGTTTTATCCATGCTTCTCATTCTCTGGAAACATGCAAAAATTTGTTCGGGAGTGATTTTGTCGATGCATGGTTTTTCATACTGGCAACTCGATACGTGCCCACTGCAGGGGCAGAACCCGCCTTGAACGCTTTGGTGGATGGAGCCGGGCGGCGCCCAGCGTCCGCTGTCGGTGGGACCAAACATGCCGATAGTGGGGATTCCCAAACCGGCGGCGAAATGCAGCGGACCGGTGTCTCCCGAAATTAATCCATTGGTTTCCTTCAAAACGGCCAGAAACAAATCGAGGGACTCCGTCGGCGGGAGGATTGGCAATGACGGTTCCAATTCCCGCAGCGCCTTCAGCAGCGATTGCTCTCGATCGCTGGGGCCACTGGAAAATACGATCCTGGCCCCAGTTGCAGCGGCTTGATGATAAAAGCCGAGCCAGTTGTCCAGCGGCCACTCCTTTTTTGCCCGGCTGGTGGAAAGGTGGCAGATGTATTCGTGGGTGCCGAGCAGATCTTTGGCCTTTTCCGCCAAGGCTGGATCGGAGATGATTTCCAATTGCGGATTTTCTGGAAAAGGAATGCCCAAAAAAGTGACGAGGTGGAAATTACGCATCAATTCATGGTGATAATAGGGCAGTTCTTCGACGGGGCGGTGGTAGCAGCGTTTGCGGCCCAGAAAACCCTTGGGGGCGATGGGGCCGACCCGATGTTTAGCGCCCGCCAGGAGGCTCAAAATGGCACCACGGTCATTGCCGGAAAAATCGATGGATATATCGAAACGCTCCCGGCGCAATTGCCGGATCATGGGTATCGAGCGCCGCAGTTGGACTTTTCCCCGCGTGCGCGGAAAGGCCCACAGGCGGTTGATCCAGGGCAGGTGGCGGAGAATGGGCACGACCTCTTCGGCCACAACCACATGAAGCTCCGCATCCGGCAGCTTTTCCACAATCGCCCGCAAGGCCGGAATGGTGACTGCCACATCCCCCAGATACTTGAACCGTATAGCCAGAATTTTTTTCATTTTATGGGTGAAAAAAGGAGATTTACAG
>JAJFLT010000251.1 GCA_021772555.1 Opitutales bacterium
CAGCGCTTCAGTCTTATCGGATCCGTTTCCTGTCAAGGGAAGATGCAAAGAAACGATATCCGCCTCTATCAGAACCGTATCAAGATCGGACATAGTTACAAAATTTTGCCCCTCATTACCTTGTTCTATGTTTTTTCGTGAGGCCATGACCTTCATCCCGAGGGAGTGGGCAATTCGGGCCGTAATCTTGCCGATATGCCCATAACCCAAGATTCCAAAGACCTTGCCCGCCAATTCCGTGCCTATCCTGCGGTTCCAATTGCCTGAATTCTTCTCCCGAAGGTATTGATCCCCGTTTTTGGCCAAAGCCAGGAGAAGAAAAATAGTGTGTTCAGCAGTGGACTGAGCCATTATGTGGGCGGTGCTGCAGACATAGATGCCCTTTTCTTTGGCGGCTTCCAAATCGACGGTGTCGCAACCCGTACCACAATGGATCAACCTAAGCCGGGAAGCGCACTGAATCACTTTCCTTGTTAACAAGGCTTTGTTGGGATAGACAATCTCGGCATCGACGATTTCCCGCCCGATAGTCTCTACATCGTTTTTATCGGCCACCACAACAAGGTTCGCCGCAAACCCGTTTGCCCTAAGCACAGCGTCAATGGTTTCCACCATTATCCCGTCATCATCAGTGCATAGTAATACTTTAACGGGCGTAGCCATGCTCTGTCAAAAGCGCCATATCTCGAAGAGCTATGAAAGTGAGGTAGCCTTCAAGAAAATTCAGTTTCGATGAGTTCGGGAAGATCTTTAACACTCGGGATAACATGAGTGTGCCGGTACTTTCCCCAGGCTTCCACCGGCCGCGGGCCGCTGAGAACCCCCACTATACCCCGGCAACCGGCATTGTACCCTTCCAGCATATCCGCCGGCGTATCGCCTATTTTAAGCACTTCATGAACACTCTGCACATTCAAGTGCATCATGGCATGGTATATCATAAAGGGCGCCGGGCGGCCGCGTTCGCCGGGAGCATGCTCGACATCGACGGAGATATCGACCAATCCGTCCCGCACCCAGCCCAGGCCGTCCATGATCGCCTCGGTAACATCGCGATGAAAACCCGTATTGGTGGCTACTTTGATGTCGTTTTCATGACACCATCGGAAGGTGTCGGCGGCTCCCTCGATTTCGCGAACATTATTCTTGTAATGGTTGATCATGATTTCCGAGTAACGGTGGAAAACTTTCATGGCATCATCGAGGGTTTCCGGGTAAATCGTTTTTTCGAAATCTTCAATTTCAACCTTCTTACCCTGGGATCGGGCGATGAGGAACTGATAGAGGTGAATCTTGTTGGTGCCCATATGCAGGAGTATTTCCTCTGGTGTCGTTTCAAGGTTGTATTCTACGGCTGCTTTGTAGAGGCATTCCCGAACACCCGTGTCGTCATAGACGGTGGTCCCCGAAAGATCGAACATGACCATACCGATTTTACTCATAATATATTCTTCCTTTAATTGATGTTATGCCAAGTCATCCCGATTTAGCTTCTTTTTCCACATTTGCCGAAATTAACAATTCATATCCTCAATTTTTAAACGGGCGGGCAAAATTCAGCAAGGCTCCACGATGGGCCGGATTCCCTCTCTTTGTTCCAAAGAACCCATGGCCTTGCCGACTCCGTCCGCGGTGAGGGGAAATCGCGGTCCCGCCAGTTCAATAAAAGGAAATTTTTGCTGGTTTCGATAGACCAGATCGAGAGCCATCCCCAGATGTTTCGGTTCGTAATTATGCAATCCCCGCAGGGTTAGGCATTTGGTGATGACATCGTGCGATTGCAGGATGAAAGAGTCATTAGGGTAAACGGCGCCCTGAAGAAGATACCTCCCTCCGATGCGCAACATTTTCACCCCCGCTTCCACCACCGGGGCAAATCCGGTGACCTCTATGACGACGTCCGCGCCCATTCCGTCGGTCCGGTTCTTAACGGCTTCAATCAGTTTTCCCGGTTCCATTTCTTTGGCGTTGAGAATATGATCCACCCCAAAGCGTTTGGCTTCCTCCAGTCGTTTGTCCAAAATGTCGACCATGATAACCTGCCTCGCCCCCAGAGCGGAAGCGAAAGCGGCCGCATACAGCCCCAGCATTCCGGCCCCTTGAATCACCACACTATCTCCGGGATCCAAACCAATTTTTTCCAGACCGCCCGCCACCGTGGCCGCCGCGCACATCAGTGGTGAAGCCGTTTCATCCGGTAGATCATCGGGGAGTTTGAAGACGCCGGTCCCCGGTTTTAGGTAGACGTATTGGCCGAAGGTTCCCAGGAAATAGGGTGGAACATCACTGACTGAATGACCATACTTGAAGAGGTGCAGGCATTTTTGCGGCAGCCCGTATTGTTTGCAGAAAACGCATTCACCACAGGCCGCCATGATGGTCCAGGTAATTCGGTCGCCCTCAGTGAGAACCTGGCCCGAATTATCCGTGCGCAACACGTCTCCGATTTGCATAACCGTCCCGACGCCTTCGTGCCCCAGCACAGAGGGTGTGGGGAAAGGCCGCCGCCCCTGCCAGCTATGCATATCCGAACCACAAACCGTCGCAATACTGGTTTTTACGAGGATTGCGCCCGGTTCCAGTTTGTCCGGAAGCGGATATTCCCGTTCTTCCAGTGGCTTGCCCACGCCCGTAAAAAATATTGCTGAACCTGTTTTATTTGCCATCGAAAATTTTCTCCTAGATGCAGCGGGACTATCGAATCACCAGGCCGAAACGACTTGAGATTAAATTAACCCATTTCTTTTGCTTTTCATCAAAATAAATTTTGAATTTGGCATTATGGATATTATATCCAATATATTAGTAAAAGCTGAATATGTTATCCAATCTAGGCATCTGTCAACAATTTTTACAATTATTGCAATGCGCATGATTCGATTTCGCCCCATGAGATAGAAAAGTGTAATTTCTGCAGGGTGGCAGTAAGATCAACTTCGACGTTGGTTCGCCCTCAAGGGGCTCCCAGCGTATCCGGGCATGACGCCGCCTGGCATTTGCCATCGCAGCGCAACAAACATCATTCATCTACGATTTTGAGATAATATTAAATACCTGGCTTTTTCGCGGGTTGCCAGCTACTCGAAGAAGAATCTCTGGATCGCTCTGGCCACGACCGGTTTGCCATCTTTTAAGGGCGGTTCAAACTGCCAATTCACTACTGCTGTAATGGCGGCATCAGCAAGTATGTCATTCGGGCTCTCAAGAACGCCGGGCGCCCGCACCTTGCCTTTTTCATCGATGTAAAATTCTAATTTGACTTGTCCGCTGGTTTTGCCGGGTTCCAAACCAGCGGGTAAAATAGGCGAAATCCTTGTGAGAAAATTTGGTATTCGATCCAATTCTTTCAATTCAGATACACGATAGTGTGTGCCGGCAGGTGAATCCGGTGAAATCATCGACTGGATTACTTGATCGATGCTTTTTTCTATAACCACCCCTTCATTCCTGAATTTCACGTCGACAGTATGGCGGGATGGCTGGATGCGGCCATCGACTATTGCTGGTTCAACTTGCCACTGCTGCAAAGCGCTGAGGGCCACTTCCCCGAAAAGAGGATGAGTCGTCTCGATTATGAGGAAATCGTAACTTTGGCCGGATTTATCGACCATGAAAACTACTTTCGCAAAGCCTTTGTAATAACTGCTGTAACGCAGCGTCGACGGGAAATTTGGAATTACCTTGTTCCTTATTTTGAGGGGATGATCTTTTAACTCCTTGGTGCCGGTTTCTGCCGGTAGATTACTCTGTAACACCGGGAAAAGGGAGAGACTAGCAGCCATAAACATCCGTATACAGAATGAAAAGAAATATGCTCTCAACCGGTTCATGCGTATCACCAATTGAATTTTGGATGTGCAGTTGAATGTGGATAGTAAACGCCGTAAATTTCCGATTAAGGAAATCTAATCACCTCTAATATATCATAAATTGGAGTTTAGTCTCTACCAGGGAGAACATTCTTGCAAATATCTTCCCTTTTAGCGGTGGGGAACTCCCTTTTTCAACCTCCGTTGCGTGATCGAATTTCCAAAAATTCCTGGATCTATCCGCGAGGTTTGATGTTAATTGTGAAACACAATAAGATTATCGCACCGACAGCGGCCATGAGTATGAGGTTCAAAGACGCATCCCATCCATATTCCTCCGCCACAGTCCCAAGTACTTTCCCCTGTACCGTGCGGCCGATGTATCCCCATAGTCCGATGAACCCGGCCGCCGTGCCAACCGCTTTCTTGGAGGTTAAGTCCAGCCCTGAAACCGCCAGCAACATGACAGGCGGATAGACGAAAAACCCGATCACTCCCAGGAGTGTCATATCAAACCAAAGCATACCCGGAGGGGTCAATTTTATGCCCAGAAAAGCAAAAAATATGGGGATCATACACATCAGGCTGACCAGCCCCCGGCGGCCTCCAATACGGTCCGAAAGCCAGCCCATTAAAAGTGTGCTCGGGATGCCTCCCCATTCCAGGATCAAAATGCTCCACCCCCCATCTTCCAACTGGGCGCCTTTGACTTCCTTCAGGTAGGTTGGCCCCCAATCCAACATGCTGTAGCGCGTGATATATACAAAAAAATTGGCCAGGGCGACGATCCACAGGTATTTGTTTTTGAAAATGTAATTTACAAATAAATCCCGGGTGTCCAGTTCCTCCTCATGTTCCACGGAATGGTTTCGGGGATAGTCATTGCGGTATTCCTCAATAGGCGGCAAACCTACCGATTGCGGTGTGTCCCGCAATCGTAGCAGCAGGTAGAGCGCGCAGGCCAGGGCAAGAATTCCCGGCACATAAAATGCGAATCGCCAGCCCAACCAACTGGCGCTGTAAGCGGCTATCACCCCTGCCAGACCACCGCCGACATTGGTCGCAACATTCCAGATGGCAAATTTCATGCCGCGCTCATTTTCACTGTACCAATGGCCGATAGTTCGTCCACAGGGAGGCCAGCCCATTCCCTGAAACAATCCATTCATGGCCCAAAGAACAAGGTGCAAATGGTAGTTATGGACGCTGCCGAAAGCAAAATTGACCAGAGCCGTCAGAATCAGGCCGGTGGGCATAAAAAGTCGCGGGTTGCTCCGGTCTGAAACCGAGCCCATGATAAACTTGGCCAAACCATAGGCAATTGCCGTGACGGCCAGGAAGTCTCCGATCTCGCTTTTGGAGTAACCGACCGCCTCGCCTATTTCTTTTGCCACCGGCGCCATATTATTGCGCACCAGATAAAATACGGCGTATCCGATAAAAGTGGATTCCATAACCTGCCATCGCAGTCGGCGATAAGTCTTTGGAATCTCATCAGCAGGAAGACGTTCTATCTCTGGGGCCGGCCTGTAAAATTTGAAAAAAGATTTCAGCATTACGTCTTTGATTTTCTGAAAAAGTATCTGGAGTGGATATTAGAACCTATCTCAAATTCGCAGATGACGATGCAGAGAGCCATTATGCGTTTGAGCAAGGCGCGTCGGGACATGCCGGGCTGGAAGCCCTGGCGACCCGACGGAACGCCGCTCAAACGCATAATGGCCTCTGTCCGTAGGATTTGTGCGGCACGGAGGCCCCTGCGGCGTTGGTTCGCGCCCGAAGGGCCTCCAGCCCATCTGGGCGCGAAACCGCCTGGCATCTGCCACCGTGGCGCTACAAACATCATTCATCTGCGAATCTGAGATAGGTTCTATAAATAGTCTTCATCAAATTTAAACACCGCCCGGGATTGACTGCCATGATTAGCCGTTACCATGTCCTTGTCCAGAGTTACCGCTGCGCCGGTCATTATTTAAGTAACAAGAATTTTCGTCGCTGAGGAATATATTTGAATGACGGGAGAATAGGAAATATTTTTAAATCATTAATAATTAATGTTTTAGAGCATCATCGATCCTTTATTTGTTAGCAGCCGAACCGCTAACCTCTTCGGGCATTAGAAATATTAGAACCAAACTTCACTCAGTACGTTTTGCCAAGACAAGTAAATTGCCCAGTTCACCTGGATCGCTTACCACTATATCGGGCGAGGGTTGAACCGATTCTGCCTGATCGCGGGTGGTTTCACCGCAAAGGACCAGAATTGAGGCGACCTCAGCGGCGTGAGCCATCGCCATGTCCGTATAAAGGCGGTCTCCCACCATGGCTATTTGGGATTTTCCCAATCCATGCTTTTGCCGGATCACTTCCAGCATCTGAGGATTCGGTTTGCCCAGAATGGCGTCAGGTTCCCGTCCTGCTGCAGCTTTCAGGCAATTGATGATCGACCCACAATCGACAAGAACCGTCGGTTGATCGGTAGGGCAGACGTAATCCGGATGAGTGGCAAAATATTTTTTGCCGTTCTTGATCCAGTATGCGGCGCGACAAAGCCTTTCATAGGTGAGCGACATGTCGAAACCGACAATGACCGCATCGGGTTCGTCCTCCACCCGATGGTCGCAAATGGTATACCCGGCATCGCTGAACTCCTCTTGCAAGCCGGGGGTTCCCAGTACGAATAGACGTTTAACTTGGGGATGCGATTCCTTCAGGTAGCGCAGAGTGGCCTGGGTGGAAACCAGTATTTGATCGTCGCTTATTTCAAGTCCCATGCGACGCAACCGATGGCAATGCGCCGGTCTGCTTTTCGACGAGTTGTTGGTGATAATGGTAAAGGACATCCCAAGGTCATGGAGTATCTCTATAAACTGGTTCGTGGTCGGAAAGAGGTTGTCGTCGAGGGCTAGAGTTCCATCCACATCGAGAACAAGATGAACGAGAGGTTGCAAAAGCTCCCGGGCCCGATCGGTTAAATCCAGGCTTTCCGTGGCTCCTTGACCAAGGTTATTTGAGGGTTGTGCGCTCATTCTTAAAAAAGCCGGATTGTTGGGTGGCTGCCAATAACATTTTCAAAGGGAGTAAGATCCACAAGAAGATCGAGACGCTATTTTCGGAAAGCTCGAAGTCAAGTTTGACTGTTGTCTCTGCCCGAATTTATTCCCTCAATGCTTCTTTCCATCCATGCTCATCGTCCGCATTTCTTCCTGTATTGCCATCAGAATCTCTGGATGATCGGTGTAGATTCGGTCAATTCCCGCCGTTAACAATCGCTGCATTTCCTCGCGATCATTGACCGTCCAGGCACCTGCTTCGAGTTTGGCGGCATGAATTTTTTCAACGTCTTCCGCGGTCACATTCCGGTGGTTCATGACAATGCTTTCGAACCCTTGCTCAATGGCACGGGTGACATGGAAATCAGTGTCCTTGCCATTGGTGTCATAAAAGACTGGCAATTCCGGAGCCAGTTCCTTGACCCGCCG
>JAJFLT010000252.1 GCA_021772555.1 Opitutales bacterium
TATCGAGCAGTTTCTCCACGTCTTTTAACGATTCACTGCGTGGGTCGATGGCCAGGGAAGCGCCCATTTGCCGGGCAAGGTCCAGCCGGTAAGGATTGAGGTCGGTCACCACCACATGGCGCGCCCCCGCGTGTTTGGCGATGGCCACCGCCATGCAGCCGATGGGTCCGGCGCCGGTTATGAGGACGTCTTCCCCCACCAGATCATAGGTCAACGCCGTATGAACCGCATTGCCCAAGGGATCGAAACAGGAAATGACATCGGCGGAAATCGTCGGATCGGCATGCCAGACATTACTGGCCGGAATGCTGACGTACTGGGCAAAAGCGCCATCGCGATGCACCCCCACCCCCACCGTGTTGCTGCACAGGTGCCGCCGCCCGGCCAGGCAATTGCGGCAATGTCCACAGACAAGATGCCCCTCGCCCGTGACCAGATCCCCTTTATGAAATCCTTGCACGCTTTTACCCAGAGCATGGACCCGCCCGACAAACTCATGCCCGATGATCATGGGTGCCTTGATCGTCTTGGCGGCCCAGGTGTCCCACTGATCGATATGCACATCGGTCCCGCAAATGGAGGTCTTGAGCACTTTGATGAGGACATCGTTGGGGCCCGGTTGGGGAATACGCACCCTTTTCAACGCCAGGCCCGGTCCGGCCTCTTTTTTCATGATGGCTTGCATAGTTTAAATAATTAGAACCTATCTCAATTTCGCAGATGAATGATGTTTGTATCGCCACGGTGGCAGATGCCAGGCGGTTTCGCGCCCAGATGGGCTTGAAGCCCTTCGGGCGCGAACTGACGCCGCAGGTGCCACCGTGCCGCACAAATCCTTCGGACAGAGGCCATTTTGAGTTTGAGCGACGTTCCGTCGGGTCGCCAGGGCTTCCAGCCCGGCACGTCCCGACGCGCCTTGCTCATAACACATAATGGATTCCTGCATCGTCATCTTCGAAGTTGAGATAGGTTCTACCCCCTTCTCCCCAACCGCAACACCGCATTGCATTTTACCGCCGGATGTTTTGATTTTTTCTGTCATATACCCTTGAGTGCTCCTGTGATTTTGGCCATCGAGAGTTCCTGCGATGAATCTGCCCTGGCTCTATTCGACCCGGCGCGGGGGTTTCGGGGCGAGTGGGTGCACACGCAAATCGCCCTGCATAGCGAATACGGCGGGGTTGTGCCCGACCTGGCCAGCCGCGAACACTTATCCAATTTTCCCATTCTGCTGGAAAAGGCGATGGCTGCGCTGGACGGCGAAAAGGCGGACCAGGTAGCGGTTACCTGCGGGCCGGGCCTGGCCGGCTGCCTGGCCATCGGAGTGGCTCTGGGCAAAAGCCTGGCCTTGGCCTGGAAGGCGCCCCTGGTGGGAGTGAACCATTTGCGCGGGCACGCCTTCTCGCCCTTCATTGCCCTGCACGAAAAAAATCCCGACGAATTCGAGGATAACCTGCAAAAATTGCTGCCTCATCTCGGCCTGATCGTTTCCGGGGGCAACACGCTTCTCTTCGTCATTCATCCCGGCAACAAATTTGAGGTGATAGCCCGCACGGTGGACGACGCGGCGGGAGAGGCTCTCGACAAGGGGGCGAAATTGCTGGGGCTGGGTTTTCCCGGTGGGCCGGCCATCGAGGAAAAAGCGGGAGCGGGAAACCCGGACGCCTTTCAGTTCCCAAGGGCATTTTACCACACCGGGGAGAGTAAGTTCAGTTTTTCAGGATTGAAAACGAGCCTGCGCTACCGACTGGAAAAAATGGACGATGCCGCTCTGGAATCCGCCCTCCCCGATCTTTGCGCCAGCTATCAGGAAGCGGTGGTCGATGCTTTGGTTCGCAAAACCAGCCAAATTCTCAAAACGGGAAAATTCGCCAGTCTCGGGCTGTCGGGAGGAGTGGCCAACAACGGGCGGCTGCGCTCCGCCTTTTCCCGATTGGCGGATAAAGCCGGGCTGCCTTTTTTTGCGGCCCGCCCCGGGCACACCGGTGACAACGCCGCCATGATCGCATTCGCCGCCTTTGCGGACTCGTGCGGAACCCTACCCGACAGCGATCCACCGCTCTCTTTTTACCCGTCCCTGACCCTCGATTGATAGGCGGAACGCACGCTGAAAGTGTGCCATTCCTTCTATTCCAGACGAAAAAGGAATGCAACCCAACCCCTTCAGGTTTTTGACCTGAAAATTTGGGAAAAACTTATTGACGCGATCGAACACTAATATAACCTATTCGTTATGGAACATACTGGTTATATAAAAGTACCACCGAACCTTGATGCCATCTTTGCGGCGCTGGCTGACTCGACACGACGGGCGATACTTTCGCGCCTGGCAGATGGTCAGGCTTCAGTAAATGAGATCGCAGCTCCATTTGAAATAAGCCAACCAGCGGTATCAAGGCATTTGAAGGTGCTTGAGCGAGCTGGGTTGATCGAGAGAGAGATTGATGAACAACGCCGCCCAGCGAGGCTGAAGGCTGAAAAGATGGCCGCCGCCGTTGATTGGCTTACGAAATTTAAAGCGTTTTGGGGGTCGAGTTTTGACCAGCTGGATGACGTCCTTATCCAATTGAAACGAAACAAAATCTAGGAAGAAAACAATGAGTGAATTACCTGAATATAATCTTGACCGAGTGTTCGATGCGCCACGTGAAATGGTCTGGCGCGCTTGGACTGATCCCGAACTGTTGCGCCGCTGGTATGGCCCCAACATTGAAACGATCATTCACAAGTTTGATTTGAAACCCGGCGGATTTTGGCTCAACGAGATGAAATGGGATGAAAACTCAATGCTTAGTAAAGCTGTTTTCAAAGAAATAGTGCCCTCCGAGCGGCTCGTTTGGCTCCACCACTCCTTTACGGATTCAGAGTGGAACACCATACCAAATCCAATGATGCCGGATTGGCCCCGTCTCCTTTTAACAACCGTTACCTTCACGGATGAGGGCTCCAAGACCAAAGTAAGGCTAACTTGGGCGCCCTTTGAAGCGACCGACGCCGAGATCACCTGTTTTGCAGGCGCTGTGGAAAATATGGGCAAAGGATGGGAAAGCGGTTACGCCATTATGGATGAGATATTCGCAGAATTACAGGCCGAGAAAGGGGAAAGCGATGAATGATGAGACCGATCGCGGCGTTCACTGGAGTCTCTGGGTAATCGGCGCCGTCACTCTGATTTATAATCTTATGGGCGTCATAAATTTTGTTGTGCAGATGAATCCAGACGCGCTCGCCTCATTTCCCGAGTCCCATCGCGCGATCATCGAAGGCCGGCCTGCATGGGCCACGGGAGGTTTTGCCATAGCCGTTTTCGGCGGCGCGCTTGGCTGCCTTCTGCTTTTGCTCAGGAAATCGATTGCCTACTATGTGTTCATCGCATCGCTTCTTGGCGCGATTGTAACAATGATCCATGTCCTTGGTATGGCCGGTTCGGACTTCGGTCCCGTCGAGTTTTTGATCGGTAATCTGGTGCAGCTAGTGGTGACGGCGTTTTTGATCTGGTATTCGAAGTGGGCCAAGAGCAAAGGTTGGATCAGCTAGTGTGCTGTAACGTGTTTACAGCGGAAATTTAGCACCGGCTGACCTGCTCTACGTTCGTCAATTAACCATCTTAACCTTCATCGAGCATGGCAATGCGACCGATATGACGGCCGCCCTCAAATTCGGTATCGAGCCAGACGCGGACGATGGCCAGGGCGGTCTCGAGATCCATCATGCGCTGCCCGAGAGAAATCATATTGGCGTTGTTATGCAGGCGGGAGAGTTTGGCCGATTCCTCATTCCAGCACAGGGCGCATCGAATAGACCGCAGCCGATTGGCGCACATGGCTTCCCCATTTCCCGAGCCCCCCAATACGATTCCCCTCTCGCAATCGCCATTGGCCACCGCCTCCGTAGCGGGTCGGATAAACTTCGGGTAATCGACGGATTCATTCCCGCCGGTCCCGAAATCGACCACCTCGTGGCCGAGTTGGGAAAGCATTTCCTTAATGGCTTCCTTGTATTCGTATCCAGCGTGGTCGGAACCGATGGAGATTTTCATGGCAGTTGGCGCAAATGCGTTTAGAAGGTGAAGGCTTGTTTTGTCGATCAATTGCCATTAAACAATCAACCCGTTCGCTTTTTTAATCTTAAACCGGTCAAAGTTGTAAGGAACAACCGGCCCCGGCTTCAAGTTTGAAACTGATCCATCGCTATATTTTCAATTCCGTCATTCTTTCATCGACTGCGGCCGTCGGCCTCTTCGTCTTTGTTTTACTGGCTGGAAACGCCTTGAAGGAAATCATCGGCCTGCTCGCGGCGGGCCAGTTGACCGGCGGGATGTTCATCGACCTGCTCCTGCTCTTGATCCCCTATGTCGTTTCCTATGCCCTTCCCCTGGGTATTTTGACCGGTATTCTGATGGTTCTGGGCAGGCTCTCGGCGGGGCGGGAAATAGTCGCATTCAAGGCGGTCGGGGTATCGCTCTGGCGATTGTCGGCCTCCCTTTTCGCGGTGGCCCTGATTGGTGTTATCCTCTCCCTGGTCATCAACAACCGCTATGCCCCGGAGGCCAAGTCCCGTTTTAAAAGCATCCTCGGCAACCTCGTGCGCGAAGACCCACTGCGTTTCATTGTCGAGCGAACATTCATCAAAGATTTTCCCGGCTATGTCCTCTATGCGAATTCGAAAGACGGCCGTCAACTGGGCGACCTCTGGATTTGGGAGCTCGACGACGAGCACCGCGCCCTGCGAATTCTACGCGCCCAATCGGGGCGGTTCGACTATGAGGAGGCCACCGACACGCTCATCCTCACCTTGCAGAATGCCACTGCGGAATTACGTAGCGAAAGCCGGCCCGAGGACATGCAATCCATCAACCCTACCGCCTCATTCCGGGAAACCCGGCTGCGGCTGCCCCTGGACCGGCTCTTGGGCGACAAACGCCAGTATGCGAGCCTCTCCGCCCTCAACCTGGCCACTTTGCTGGAACGAAAAAACACCTATGCTACAGAACTGGAACGCCTCGGACGCATTCCCGAAACACCGCCGGAGGTAGTTCAGGAAACCAGGAAAGAGAAAATTAAAGTTCAACTGCGCATTCAGAAAAATTTCGCCATGGCCTTTTCCGTCCTCTCCCTCGCCATGATCGGCATACCCCTCGGCGTCCGCGTGGGCCGCAAGGAAACCTACGCCAACGTGGCCCTCGCCCTCGTATTAGCGATGACCTACTATTTCCTCATCATCGCCGTCGGCTGGCTGGAAAACGAGCCCGCCCTGCGCCCCGACCTCCTCATCTGGCTCCCTAACCTCCTCTTCCAAACCCTCGGCCTCTGGCTATTGGCCCGCGCCAATAGTCACTAGAATCTTGATTGATGTGAAGATCGATAAACCATTTCTTCAGCAATAAATTACAATTTTATTAGCAAAATAATCTTAGTGTCTTACCGCGACTAATTACTGGCGTTACCTAACGCATACCCATAATATATTGTGCCAAATAAAAAGATTGGTCCAAACCAAAAAATGATTTGTGATCCGGTTATCCTAGATGGATTAGAAGGGCATTATCGTCGTTCCATGAAGAGCCGCGTTGTGTCAGGCTTATTTTTTGCGGCCGCACTCCTCACTGCCGTTATATTAGTTCTGCAGATTCCATCACTAGTGGATATGTATCTGAACGAGATTCTGAATATTGTCTATACGCTGATAGTCCTGGTCTTGTTCTTAATTTTTTGTTGGCTGAGTTTTGGCGCTGAGGTGACTATTGCCAAAGACTATGTTGAAACACGCAATGGTTTCGGGTGGGGTAACATAAAAATTCCGCGATCTCAATTACGGAAAATCGAGACTGCCAGAGGGAAAAACCTACAGATTTACCTGGAACCCGGCTCGGGCAAGGGGCAGATGAAAATTCAGATTCTCGGGCACGGCAAACTAACCGACTCTTTATTCGAGAAGGTGCAGAATTTGATAAAATTAGATGCTTTGAACTTTCAGGTTGACGGTTATTAACAGTCAACATCGCTACAATTCAACTTTTCAGGAATTGACACAACAGAAAAACAAATAACGCCAACTTTAATATTTAATATTTTGATATTAGAATAGGTATAGTATTTGGGAATCTCAGTGAAGTTCATGTGCCCAATGACGCTGCATTAAATAGAAGTTGGGCATTAGCTGCGAATAATAAATTATCTGGAGCGGGCTGAAGTTTAAAAGTATCGTTCCGGCTGATCAGATAGGCCAGAAGACTGGCAGCGTGAGCATAACCATGATAAAGGTAACCACGGCCAGGGGGATGCCCAGCTTGAGGTAGTCGATGAAACGGTAGCCGCCCGGCCCCATGACGAGGATATTGGCCGGATGGGAAATGGGACTGGTGAAACTGGCGGAAGCGGCCATGGCAATAGCCATCATTCCAGTATGGGGTGGAATATTCATGTCGGCACACGATTTCAATACGATGGGCGACATGAGAACCACCAGAGCCGAGGTGGGAATGACGGTGGTGGCCATCGCCGTCACCAGATAAAGCCCCATGAGGACCGGCCAGCGCCCGAAATCACCAAGGACGCCCACCATCCCTTGGGCCAGAAATTCCGCTGCGCCGCTCTGCTGCATGGCCAACCCCAGCGGCAGCATCCCGGCGATGAGGAACACCGCCCGCCACTCGATGGCTTGATAAGCCTCCTCCATTTTCAAACAACCCGTTAGGACCATGAACGCCGCGCCGCAAACCGCAGCCAGCGAAATCGGCAAATAGCCGGCCAACACGGGCACCAACACAGCCGCCATGATGATCGCGGCCACGGGTCCCTTGGCCGTATCCACAGCCGGTCGTTCGCGCCGGGTGAGGATGAGAAAATCCGGCTCCTCCGCCAGCCGATCCAGTTTCTCCCTCGGCCCCATGAGCAAGAGGGCGTCGCCGAAACGCAGCTCCATATCGCGCAAGCCAGAGCGGTAGGGTCTGCCCTCACGCCAGAGGGCCAATATCTGCAGACCGTATTTTTCCCGAAAGTGAAGGCTTCGTGGCGATTTGCCGCCAAGATTGGAACGGGGCGCCAGCACGACCTCGATCATGCCCACTTTTTCCGAATCGAGGTCTCGCAATTCCACCGAGGTTTCCTCTTCGATTTTCAATTCCTGGAGCCCTCGCAAAATTTTTAAATCCACGGGTAGGCCATGAATCGTCAATAGGTCGCCGGCCAACAATTCTTCTTCCGGCCCCGGCAGCAATTTCCTTTCACCATTCCGCGAAATAGCGAGCACTCTCAAACCGAATCCATCGCCCAGGCGGCTTTCGGCCAGAGTCTTGCCTCCGAGAAAAGATCCCTCGGGCACAGCCACTTCGAAAATTTTTCGGGCAAAGCTTTGCACTTTTCCCAGATCGGATTCCGAGGCCTCCTCGAAATTTTCAAAATCGGATGAAGCCTGTTCCAGTTGATCCAGTTTTTCCCTCGGTCCATGCAATAGCAACCGGTCTCCACCCTGCAGGTAGGGGTCTTGAACGCTCGACCTTGCTTGCCCGGCCTTTTTTCGAATCAATAGCACATTGACTCCGAAGCGATTCCTGAAATCCGTTTCCGCCAGGGTTTTACCGGCCAGCGAGGATTCGAGTTTGAGGAATGCCTGGGCCAGACAGAGATTTCCTCCTAATAGATCGCGGGGATCGCCAGGATCGGGATCGACGGCAAATTCCCGCCACCCCTGCAATTCATCGAGCGTCTCCATCCGGCCCTGCGCCACCAATCGGTCACCGGCCCTGAAAACGGTTCCCGGTTCGGGCGCCAACCGAGTGCTCCCATCGCGCACCAGGGCGATCACATGCAACCCCAACGCGGAACCCAGACGGCTCTGGGCCAGGGTACATCCGGCCAACAAAGAATCATTCTCCAAACGCAGAACAAAGGTCCTATCGCCGAGCGCATATTGCTCCCGAAGAGATTCCGGGGAATTTTTGAGGGAATCGGACGCCGGGTCCACTGTGGGCAGGAGACCGCGTCCCACAAAGGCTACAAAGAGAATGCCTGCGGCCATTACGGAAATTCCCACTGGTGTGAAGTCAAAAAGACCGAAAGGGGGCAGTTCCGCTTCCCGCAGGGCTGCGCTGACGAGTAGATTGGGGGGCGTGCCGATCAATGTGGTTAGCCCCCCCAGGAGAGTTCCAAAAGCCAAAGGCATGAGAAGACGGGACGGTGGCCGACCCGTTTTCCGGGCGATATCCATCACCACCGGAAGGAGCAGAGCAGCCACTCCAATATTATTCATAAAAGCAGATAAACCCCCACCTGCGGACATGATGACGATGATCGTACGGGCTTCGCTCTCCCCGGTCAGACGCAAAATCCATTTGCCGATCTGATCCGCCACACCGGTTCGGCTGAGTCCCTCGCTCAGAATGAACATGGCCCAAATGGCCACTACGGCCGGGTTACTGAACCCGGAAAATGCCTCCGTCGGGCTGACCAGACCGGTCAGGGCAAGCGACCCCAAAACCAGCAGCGCCACCAGGTCCATACGGATGCGCTCGGTCAAAAAGAGTATGAGCGACACGACCAAAATGGTCAGCACTCCTGCAATCTCCAAAGTCATAGCTAAGTTCTAGGGGTTGGATTTCTTCAAAACATTTTCAAGCCAGGTGTGGCGGGCGGCCGTCGGGGGCGGCTTGAGGTTTTTTCTTTTTTTTCTTCTTTTTGGGGATCGTTCCCATTCGGGGATCGCGGTTGATGATGAGCTCCACAAGTTGCCGCGTGAGGGGCTCGAAGCATTCATTCGCTTCCGGCAGGTAGAGCCACTTGGGTAAGATTTCATGGGGTGCGAGTTCGGGAAATTGTTCCAGCAGTGAACAGTGATGTTCGCGCTCGGTAGTCACCAGAACGCCCCTCCAGGGTTCCTCACGGGCCGATAGAACAAGCACGATCTTGCCGTCGAAATAACACCCGACCGCTCCGAACATCGGTTTGGCCAGAAAAGAAGGTTTCTCCGCCAGAGGCTCGACCATCCAGAAGTAAGGATGCGATTTAAGTTTCATTTTCCCCTAAAAGCTATATTTAGGTCGTGTTTTGGCAATGCCAATGGATGAGGTTTAATCATGTTTATCGACGAGGTAGTAGTAAAACTGAAAGCCGGGGACGGCGGTAGCGGATGCGTCAGCTTCCGGCGGGAACGCCATCGGCCCAAGGGCGGACCCGATGGCGGCAACGGCGGCAAAGGAGGCGATGTCATCCTCGTCTGCAATGAAAATGTGGGGGACTTGACCAAATATAAATTCATTCCCCATGCCCGGGCCGAAAGTGGCCAGGGAGGCAAGGGAAATGATAAAAACGGCAAGGGCGGTGCAAATACATTGCTCCCGGTGCCGCCGGGCACCGTGATTTTGAGCAAAAAGACCGGTCAGGTTGTGATTGAATTGATCCGCCATGAGGAGACCGTCGTTTTACTCAAAGGAGGCCAGGGAGGACAGGGCAACCTCCGCTACAAGTCATCGATCAACCAGGCTCCCCGTCAATCGACTCCGGGCCAACTGGGAGAAGATGGAGTTTATCAATTCGTTTTGAAAACCATTGCCGATGTTGGGCTGGTGGGTTTTCCCAATGCCGGGAAATCCAGCCTGACCGGTTTGATTACACGCGCCAAACCCAAAACCGCGCCTTATCCTTTTACCACTTTGCATCCCAATGTGGGGGTGGTCGAAATCCCGGAAGAATACGCCCGCTTTCTGATGGCCGACATTCCCGGTCTGGTGACTGGAGCCCATGCCGACAGGGGTTTGGGGCACCGCTTTCTAAGACATATCGAAAGGTGCCCGCTGCATTTGTTTATCATCGACATGGCGGGGGTGGATGGCCGGAACCCCATTGAGGATTACGAACAGCTCCTGCGTGAACTCGAGTATTACAACCCCCAACTTCTGGAAAAGCCGCATCTTGTGGCGGCCAATAAAATGGATTTGCCGGAAGCCCCCATCAATTTGCAACTTTTCCAGAAAAAGTATCCCGCAGTAGAAGCCCTGCCCATCTCCTGCCTGCTCCATTCCAGAATCGAGGAATTGAAAAACAGGCTCTATCAATGGCTGCAAAAAGAAGCCGCAAACCCCTGAGGAATCGTCTTAAAATTTAGAAAATATTGAGGGTTGCTTCGTTTTCATTCAGGTTTTACCGTCCTCACCGATGAATTGTTCTGGAAGATAGGTTTTCAGAAATTCAAAAAGGGGGGGTCAACAAATGCCAAAAAACATCCTCGTAGTGGATGACGATGCTGATTTTAACAGCCTGTTAACCGACGTTTTTCGGCAGGCTGATTTCAATGTTGTGTCTGTTTTGGAGCCACGCCAAGCAGTCGAAGTCTTCAGCCGGAAAAATTTCGATCTGGTCGTCTCCGATTACCTCATGCCGCAAATGACGGGAGTGGAGTTTATCCGTGCCATCCGCAAAATTCGGGATGATGTCCCCGTGGTCGTGGTCTCTGGATTTTTGGAAAAAAATATCATCCGGGAATTGTTGGAGGCAGAGGTAAAAGGCATATTTCTCAAACCATTGAACGTATTTTCCCTATTGCAAAACTCACAGGTGTTCATTGAGGAAAAACCGGCAAACGATCTAACATCGGGGGAATTTCACCGCCGGGACCTGGCTGCGCAAATGCAATCCTTTCCCTGCAAGGCAGCCGCCAGTCTGGATTTTGCCGGTCAATTGTATGCGGTCAGAAATTTTCAATCGCCCCTTCTCTTGATGGGTGAGAAAGGTAGCCAGTTTAAAAGGATCTGCCGGGACCTCTGCCGTTTCGAACGTGAGGAAGGAGAACGGCTGTGCTTTCTCGAACCGGGAAATATCACCGAGGAAAATTTAAAGAAAGACATTCAAAAACTGGGGGCCAAACCAAACGAGCGCATCACACTCGCCACTTTACATACGGAAGGTCTCGATAAGGAAGAAAAATCCCTCATTTACAACCTCACGCATAAAGAA